>JAYUGD010000160.1:0-6639 GCA_043767785.1 Zavarzinella sp.
CTTCGGCACATCCATGCGTCACAAATTACCAAAACCGGACGGAAAGCGCAACCCCAGGCCGTGAACTGCTACTGTTCGAGTAGCCAACATTTGCTCGGACCTCGGTCGCCGCGATTGATTTGGCGACTTGCTGTGGGGGATAGGTCTAACCGTGGCCGTAATGCTCGGTCAAGAGTTCCTCGCAGTGATGAATGACCTTGCCCGTAGCTGGGTCAACGACTTCCTCAAAGTACCGATTGTTTTCCCGATCAACGATTAGACCAACTCGCCGGAAACCACGTTTCCAACTCGGAGTTGGCCGATCGTTTTGCCGCCCGATCCGGTTACGCCGGGCGATTGGCCGAGCGTAAACCATCGGAGAATCAATTGCAAGCGCCAACTCGGAGTTTTTCTAACACCGATCATCGCCGCCCAACTCGGGGGCCGGGTTTCAAGCCGAACGACCCGGCCGGCCCGCTTACGAGCGGGCCATCGCTCCCAATTCAATCTCGGTCATCAGCATCACATCGACGAGGCCGAATTCCTCCTCCGTCTGGCACGCGAACGCCGTGCGACCTCCCGGGGTCAACAGGAGAACGTCCGGATGCGATACCTCAAACGAGCGGCCGTCAGCCATCCGGATCGTGAATGGGCAGAACGGCAAGGCTTGTAAGGCGGCCCTCAACTGCCGTGAGGTCATCGGCCGGCCCCCCGTGCGGTTGGGCTTGCTTGAACATTTTGGCGGTTCACTCCTTCGCCTTAGGCGCCGGGGCGGTCTCCAGCACATAGTAGGTTTTCGTGCCGACCTTCTCGGTGCCGGTGAACGAGAAGACGCCGGTGAGCAGGAACTGTTTGCCGTCGGCCTCGTTCTTCGTCGGCCGCTTGAGGATGAACCGGCGATTTTGCTTGGCTTCCGGGGAGACGAGCATCGAGTCGGCGGCGAGAATTTCGCGGATCTCAAAATTCTCGTGGATCGAGCCGACTTCGCCGACTTCGGGCACGTCCAGCGCGAGCGGCTTGACGGCCCCCTTCGGCTTCGGCTTCGCCGCCGCCAGCTCGGCCTCCAAGGCGGTCAGCCGCTTCTTGTGGTCCGCGATGTCCCGCTCGATCTGCTCGACTGGCCGCCCCTTCTTCGGGACTTGGGCCGCGGCCGGCCAACACACCAGAAAACACACGCAGACGACGGCGGTTCGCATCGGACACTCCTTACGGGCGCCGCGAGCGGTTGCGCCGGCCGCAGGCCCCTGACGATGGCGGGCACAAGTGATCGCAGCCTACTTCTTGGCGCGGGTGAAGTTCTCGGTCCCGCCGTCCTTCCAACTGAACTTCAGGACGTTGTCGCTGACGCTTTCCAGCGTGTGCAACTTTCCGTCGCCCCAACTGCTTACCGGTTTCTTCACGAATTTCTGCGAGAAGGTCAGCACGCCGTCCCGGACCGCGACGTCAACGCCGACAAAGCTCCCCGCGAACTGCCCCTTCTTGTTGGTATACGTCGCGGACACCTCGACCTTGTCGTTCTTCATGGTGATCTGCATCACCACGCGGAACCCAGTCGCCACGTCGGCCGTCCAAACGCCCCGGAGCTTTCCGAGGGCGTCCGCCGCGGGCTTCTCCCCGTCCGCGGGCTTCTCCTTGCCGTCGTACTTCTCCAAGGCGTGCGAGCCTTTTTTCCCCCCCGAACTCCAGGAATAGCTGAGGTTCTCGCCTTCGGGCTTCACGACGATCGTGAGGTCGTCGAGAAGGGTGGCGGCGTTCGGGTTTTTCACGAATTTTCGCGTAAAGGTCAACGTGCCGTCCGACGCCTTGATGTCGGCGCCGATGAACGCGCCGGCCTCCTCGCCGTTGAGCCGGAGTTTTCCATTGATCGACCACGTTCCGTTGTTGTTCTTGACGGCCCATATTTCGTCATAGTTGGCGACTCGGCCTTTCCAGGCGCCGACGAACTTGCTTTCCTCGTCGGCGACGGCAGCCGGCGGGCCGAGCAGCGCGCCGACCCCCAGAAGGAGCACGAAGAATCGAGACAGCATGACAAACCTCCCAAAAGAAATTGCACGCGCGTACGCTGGCAGTGATTTTTCTGGTAAAAACGGGACCGTGGAGAACGCTTGGTTCTGGGCGCGCTTGCGGTGGAACAGGATGAACCGCGTCGCCCAATCGGCGTAACCATCCTCCGTTGTACCCGCCAGCGGTGGGCCGCCGCAAGGGAATTCCCCGCCGTTTCAACGGCGTCCCCGGCACCCCGGGAACGCTCCTTACCCCAGCGCCACGATCACGGAGAACGCCACGGCGCCCATGACGAGCAGGGCGACGCTCATCGGCGAGAGCGGGTCGTGCGTGACGATCACGCCGCTGTCCGCGGGGGGGACTTCGGCGCCGCTCTTGGCTCTGGGCTTCCACGGGATCGCCTCGGGGTCGGCCGTTTCCAAGCGGGACCGCGTCTGCCACAAGGCGAAGACGACCGCCCCGAACAGGGCCAGCGACCCACTCAGGAATGGGACCGGCGAGTCCTGCACCAAGTTCTCGAACGGCTGCAAAATCGGGAAATTCAACTTGTCGTTGAGGTGGATCACGGCCAAGGCGTTGTTCGCCATGTGCAGGCCGATCGGCACCCACAACGAGCGCGTCGCCAAGTACGCGAAGTGGATGGCGACGCCCAGAATGGCGGCGGCCGTCCCCTGCCGCGGTTCGACGTGCAGAAACCCGAACAGGAACGACGTAATCAACACCGCCGGCCAGACGGCGTACCGGGCCGCTAAATTGTGGCCGAGGAAGCCGCGGCACCACAACTCTTCGTTGAGCGCGGGCAGCACAGCGACGGCGAACAGCGCCAAGGGCAGGGGGGTGGCCTTGAAGACCTCGAGCATTTCGTCCAGCCCGCCAAACTTCACGTCCACGCCGACCTGCTTGAACATGTCGTCGATGCTCGGGACGACCCGGCTCACGAACGGGTCCACGAACGTGGCGAGCGCCATCATCGCCGGGAAGCCGGCGAGGATGAGCGCGACGTGCAGCCCGGCCGGCCGGCGGTTGACGGCGATGCGCCGCTTCCACGACTTGCCGACCCACCAGCGGATGATGAACCAGCCGAACGCCAGCCCGACGAGGTGCGAGCAGATTAACGTCAGCATGACGGCCAGCCGGGCGTTGGGGCCGTTCATCAGCGCCTTGGGGTCGCCGTTCGCCAAGTCCGCCTTGTCCAACAGGGCGGCCCCGATGATGAGCGGCGCGCCGCAGCACAGGCCGGCCAACAACTGCATCACCACCATGTACGCCAGGCACCACGCGAACGCCATCCACCCGCCGAACCCGTACTTGCGGGGCAACGGGGTAACGGCCACCGGCGGCAGATCGACGGGCGGGGGGGCGTCAAACGGGTCGGGGGATTCTTGGCTCATGTGGAGATCATAGACGGGAATCAGCGGGCGGGGGCCAAAACCGTCCGCTCGACAATCTCGGCCGCCGCCGTCAACCCGTCTTCACGCTTCAACCGCTCGGCGACTTGGGCGGCGGCGTGCTTCACGGCCGAGTCGCCCAGGAGGCGTTCCAATTCGCGGGCGACGTTCGCGGCCGTGAACTGGGCCGGCAGCAGCCAGCGGGCCACGCCGAGTTTCTCCAGGCGCACGGCGTTGTCCGGCTGGTCGTGCGTCATCGGCATCACCAGGTGCGGGATGCCGGCCGCGAGCGTTTGGGCGGCGGTGCCGATGCCGCCGTGGTGGACCATCGCCGCGGCCTTGGGCAAGATTTGACTCAGCGGAATGTAGTCCGCGTGGATCACGCCGGCCGGCAGCGACTCGGGGATCTGTTCCCGGTACGGCGTCAGCAACACGCCGCGACGGCCGATCTGGTGGATCGCCTCGGCGGCGGCCGTGAAGTGCGGCTTCGCGTGCCGCATCGCCGACCCGAACGTGACGACCACCGGCGGCGAACCGTCCTCGAAAAACCGGCGGTGCTCGGGCGCCAGCTCGCGGACGTTCGCCTCGTCGTACAGCGGAAAACTCGTGAGCCGCATGTGCGCCGGCCAATCGCCGGCCGGCGTTGCGTACCACTCGGGGAACAGGCCGACGACCGCGTCCGGCGAGTGCCAGTACCGCGTCATGATCTTCTTCACCGGCGGCAGCCCGAGTTCGGCCCGGAAGGCGTTCACCTTGGGGGCGACCATCGGGTCGATGACCAGCTTCTCGCCGACCCGGTATGCCAGCCGCCGCAGCCAGCGCGGGAACCAGTGCGGCAGATTGCCGGCCGCGTACCGGGGCGGCCGCTCCGGGCTGATGATCGCCCCCGGCTGCAAGTGGACCGTGACCAGCGGAACCTTCAAGTGGTCTCGGGCGATGCGCGCGCCCAGCGCCAGCGTGCCGCCGACGACGACCGTCTCCCCCGGCACGTTCCGCTCCGCGATCAGTCGGTGATCGTTGCGGTATGCGTCCACGGACTGCGTCCGGTCCATGATCGCCTTCGGCCCCCGGCTCGGGTGCCAAATCTCCGGGTCGTCCTGAATCCGGTGGTAGTCCTCCGTGGAATAAGTGGACACGAACTCCAGCCCGGACTTGGCGGCCGTCTCCCCGAAGTATTCACACGTAAACAGCGTGACCCGGTGGCCGCGCTGGAGCAGCCGCCGCCCCAGCCCGATGAACGGGTGAACGTCCCCGGAGGAACCCATCGGGAAGAGGAGGACGTGCTTGGAACTCATGCGGTTGGTTGTACGACCCGCCAGCGCTCCAGGACGCCGTGCAGCCATTCGCGGTCCGGCTCCCGCAAGGCGACCCCGACCTCGACACGCTTGGAATCGACTTCAAAAGACAGGCGTTGCCGTTCGCCCACGCGGTCGAGGACGAAGCCGGCGAGCGCCGGGCGGGTCACGCGGACGACCGGCCGCCGTCGGAACAGTTCACGGAAGTACCCGAAGCCCACCGTCGGCAACATGGCCCGCCGCCGGCCCCACCACATGAACTGATCGACCAGCGGCGAGGCGCCCGGCTCGTACTCGAACGTCTCTGGCCCGAGGGTGACAGTCTCGGCCCGCCCGGCGTGGAGCAGCAGCCAGAAGGTGCGGCCGACGATTGCCAGCACAGGTGTCAGCGGGACCAGCATGAGGGCCGCCAACGGTTGCCCGCCGCCGACGGCCACGACGACGGCCGACACGCACAAGGCCGACACGATACACAGGGGCACGGCCATCTGAACGGTGGCCAGTACGCGGAGGGCGGCGTTCGGGGCCGGCCGCACCGTCAGCGTCAACCCGGCCGGCCCGAGCGCTTCGCCGATCTCCGACCCGGCCGGCTTGGCCGCCGGCACTTTCCCCTCGGCGACGACTTCTTGCGGCTCCGGGCGCCGCCCGCCGGTGCGCCAGCGTTCGAGGACGGCATGAAGCCACACGCGGTCGGCGTCGCCCAAGTGCGGGCCGAGTTCCTTCCGGTCGGCGCCGGCGTCGAAGAACAGGCGGTATTGATTGCCGACACGTTCCAATCGAAACATCGCCGGCGCGCCCCGGTCAATCCGGACGGGTCGCCGGCGGCCGACGAGCGCGCGGAAAACATCCGCCCCGGACGGGATCTGCTGCTGATTCAGCCGGACCTGACGGGACGCCGCCCCCGGCCCCACGTAAACCGCCGGCTGGACGCCCGCCGTGTACTGGAACGTGTCCGGTTCCAGCACGGCGACCGCCGGCCGCTGCGGCCGGACCATTTCCCAAAGGGCTCGGCCGAGGATGACCGCCCAGAACAAAAATGGGACTGCGGCGACGAGCATGAACGGCAGGCCCGGCTGCCCGCGCGGCGGAGGCGCCGGGAGGCCCTGGGCATTCTGGATCACGCTCATCGTCAAGGCGACCGCCGGGCCGACGACCATCCCGGCCAACAGCAAGACTGCCAGCCAATGGCCCGGCCCGCGCCGGCCGTCTTGCCATGACAGCGTCAGCCCGGCCGGCCCGTACTCCTCGCGGACCGCCGAGTCCGGTGGCTTGGCCGGCAAGTCATCTTTCACGTCAACCTCTCATCCGTCGTCAGCGAATGTCTTCCAAGGCAAGGGAGCCGTAGGGGGCGGCGGGGGCGGGCGTCCCGTCAAACGTCCAGCGACAGGTGTGGATGACGCCGCCGAGGCCGAGAATCGACGGCATCTTGTTTGGCGCGTTGACGCGGAACAGTACGGGCCAGTCGAACGGGTAGCCTCGCTGATTTTGGTGCAACCAACACCGCATCCGGCCGGGGCGGACACGCATGGGCGTCGCCCCGCGGGCGGTCATCAGCGAAACGTTGGTTTCCACGTCGGGCGGCGGGACGGGCAATCCCATTCCCCGCGCCACGGCGAGGTCGATCAACGTGTACGACGCGCCCGAGTCAACGACGAATTCCATGAAGACCAGTTGAGGTGACAATTCGGACGACAACCAAAGGTTGACCCGACTTTTCAAGCCGACGACGCCAAGATCATCGACCCGCCTTACGTCGTACTGCAATGCCGCCCGGCTTTTCGATTGTCGTAGGGTGTTCGCATTCGCCATGTCGGCCACTTCCGTGTTATGTCGTCACGACTTCATCAAGACGAGATTACCAAACATCAACGGTGGCCGTGATGCCCACTTTCGGCCGCTCCAACGGCTCCAGTTGTTGCAAAAACTCCAACACGGCGTCGGTGCCAACCACCAAAACGGCCGCGTACCCGTCC
>JAYUGD010000161.1:0-6638 GCA_043767785.1 Zavarzinella sp.
CGCGGGGATCAACCCCGCGGCTCGTTTGATTGTGTCGCTGCGTGTGTTGGCGAACCCTCGAAGACTCGGCCCGCCGGCCGCCTTTGGGTATCTCGCTCAAGATCGCCCGAAGGCGGGACTTCAACTCCGCCGCTGCGCGGGGAATTCTTGTCGCCCGGCCGCGGAAGTCGCCCGGCCACTTTTTCTCACTGCTGTTGCTGCTGCATCTGCTGTTCCAGCGCCAGCGAGTCGAGTTGCTGTTGCTGTTGCTGCTCCATTTCGAGCACGTTGGTCGGGGCGAAGATGCCTTCGCGGGGGACCATCGCCCGCAGCGGGGCTTGCAGGGGCGGCAGGCTTTCGTGCCACGCGATGGGCGGGGCGCGGTCGAGTTGCCGGCTCTCGACCCGCACGGAGATTTTCTGGTGGGCGCCGCCGCGGTAGATGCCCTTGTTCGGCGGCACGTCCGTGAAGTCGCGGCCGACGGCGACGCGGACGAAGTGGTCGTTCACCACCGTGTTGTTCGTCGGGTCCACGCCGACCCAATCGAGGGACGGCAGCCAAATCTCGACCCAGGCATGGCTCTGCGACTCCTGGCCCGGCCGGTGGATGTACCCGCTGACGTACCGGGCCGGCAGGCCGAACGTCCGCAGCACGGCGATCATCAGATGGGCGAAGTCCTGGCACACGCCCTTGCCGTGCCGCAGCACGTCGTCGATGGGGGAACTGGCGGCCGTCACCGCCGGGGCGTACTCGAACTTCGTCTTGATGTACCGGGCGACCGTCGCGACCAATTCGCCGAGGTTCTGCCCGAGCCGCGGGGCCAACGCCGCGAGGGTCGGCTTCAGCAACTCCGTGGGCCGCACCGGCCCGTGAAAGGACGAGAAGGCGATCGCCTCCAGCGGCAGGGCGTCTTCCTCCAGCGGGTACATGGCCGGGCAACTGGTGAGGTCCACCCCGCGCGAGTGCGTCTCCACCACGCTGGCCGACAGGATGGTGACGGCTTGGTGCGCCGGCAGAATGTTGATGTGGTGGACGCGGTTGCCGAACCCGTCCTGGTAGCGGTGCGTCTCGACGGGCGGGTTAATCCGCAGGTGGAACGACCGGCAACTCTGGTGGGCGTCGCTCGACGGCTCCATGCGCAGTTCCGTAAACGTCTCCGTCACCGGGGACGGATACTCGACGCGGGTCTCGTGCTGGATTTCGAGGATCATGGTCGGGGCCCGTCCGTTGTTTCAATACCCGTAAAAACTCCGTGAAGCGAGGCCTCCCAGCGAACAGTCGCTCCCGTCCCGGTCAGTCATAGCCCGCTGCGCAAGCAAGGGGCGGCGACTCCCATTGGCGGCGACTTCCCGTAACGGGCTGTCACTGCCCCTTGCTTGCGCAGCGGGCTATGACTGCTGGTCACGGAGCGATTGGAGTGTGGCGGCTGTCACTCACTCCAATCGCTTACGCTCATGGCTCGCCAAGAAAAACTTAAACGGAATACATCTCTTGCAACGCCAAGCTCGCCTCGGTGCAGCGGTCGATCAACTCGTTCAGGAACTTGTGCAGGCCGTCGGGGTCGGCGCTGAGGGCCGGCAGTTCGGCGAAGCGCAGGTCGCTGAGGGCCTTGCCCAGGAGGCGTTCGCACTTGCTCTCCGTCCGGCGGCGGGCGCCTTCGCCGTACATGTGGGCGAGGGCGTTTAGGGCGGCCTCCAGGCAGAAGCGCGCCGACCGGGGGACGCCGGCGTTCAGCAGCAGCAGGTCCACGACGCGGGCCGGGTCCACCCGGCCGACGTGGAGGCTCTGGTAGGCGTGGTCGGCGCCGCACGTCCGCAGGACGCCGGCCCAGTGCAGGTTGACCAGCGAGGCGTCGGCCGGGTCGGCCAGCCCGCCGATCAACTCGTTGTGGACGTCCACGACGCGGACGGTCATGAAGAACCGCTCCAGGAACTTGCCGAGCTGGATGAACTGCCACCCCTCGTCGTGGGCCATCAGGGCGTCGCACATGCCCTGCACGGCGTGGCTGCCCTCCTCGACGACCCCATAGTAGTCGCTCGGGGAGTCGATCGCCTTCTTCCGGAAGTCCGGGTCGCGCAGTTGCCAGTACAGCTTGTTGAGTTCCTTCCACACCTCGTTCGGGATGCTGCCGCGCACGCCGCGGGCGTTCGACCGCGCCCGCGTCACGCACGACGTGATGCTGTGCGGGTTGTTCCCGTCGAACGTGAACCAGTGCATCAGGGCCACGCGGCCGGCCGGCGCCGGCCGGTCCGGCCCGCCGGCCTGCGGGAAGGAGTTCGTCACCCCGACCCAGTGCAGGTCGTAGCTCCCGGGGACGACGCCGCTCAGGTCCAGTTCGAGGTGGAACGCCACGTCCAGCATGCGCGCGACGTGTTCCGCCCGCTCCACGTAGCGGCTCATCCAGAACAGGGCGTCGGCGACTCGGCTCAACATGGGTGATCAGTTCCGTAATCAACCTCACCCCCGGCCCCTCTCCGCGGCGGAGAAGGGAGCAAGTGAGCGGGAGTTTCTATCAATCGCTTTCAGTCTTCACCCGCCTCTGGTCCCCCCTCTCCGCCGCGGAGAGGGGGTTAGGGGGTGAGGTTGCCTTTTCGCGGCGAGCGCGATCTACTCACCCCTCCGGATCCTCGGCCAGCACCCACGTGTCCTTGCTCCCGCCCCCCTGTGACGAGTTCACCACCAGCGACCCGCGCGGCAACGCCACGCGGGTCAGGGCGCCGGGGACGATGGTGATCTTTTCGCCGCACAGGACGAACGGGCGCAGGTCCACGTGGCGGCCCTCGATCTTGCCGTCCGCGAAGGTCGGGTGCGTCGAGAGCTGGATGGTCGGCTGGGCGATGTAGTCGCGCGGGTTGGCCAAAATCGCGGCCCGGAACTCGTCCTGCTGCTTCTTCGTGGAGGCCGGGCCGATCAGCATGCCGTACCCGCCGGACTCGTTGACGCACTTCACCACGAGCTTGTCGAGGTTCTTCACGATGTGGTCGCGGTGACTGGGGACGAGCGGCCGGAAGGTCTCGACGTTCGGGATGATCGCGTCTTGGCCGAGGTAGTATTTGATCATGGCCGGGACGAAGGGGTAGATGCCCTTGTCGTCCGCGATGCCGGTGCCGATGCCGTTGGCGAGGGCGACGTTGCCGGCCCGGTAGGCGTTGACGAGGCCGGGCACGCCGAGGATGCTCTCGGCCCGGAAGGTGACGGGGTCGATAAAGTCGTCGTCGATGCGGCGGTAAATCACGTCCACTCGGGTGAGGCCGCGCGTCGTGCGCATGAACACCCGGTTGTTGTCGATCACCAAGTCCCGCCCCTCGACCAACTCGACGCCCATGCGCTGGGCGAGGAAGCTGTGCTCGAAGTACGCCGAGTTGAAGATGCCGGGACTAAGCAGTACGCAAGTCGTGTCCGCGTGACGAACCGGAGAAATATAGCGAAGTACGTCGAGCAGGGCGGCCGGGTAGTCGTCGGTCGTGCGGACATCGTATCCCTCGAAAAGTTGTGGGAACACGCGCTTCAACACGTGGCGGTTGGTGAGCATGTAGCTCACGCCGGACGGCGTCCGGCCGTTGTCTTCCAGAACGCAGTAATTGCCGTCCGCGTCGCGGATCAGGTCCGTGCCGCAAATGTGGATGTAGATGTCGCGCGGGACTTTCGCCCCGACGAACTCGCGCCGGAAGTACCCCCCCTCGAAGATCAGGCGGGGGTCAACGACCTTATCCTTGAGGATGTGCTGGTCGTTGTAGATGTCTTTGAGGAACAGGTTCAGCGCTTCGATTCGCTGCGTCAAGCCTTTCTCAATGAAGGCCCATTCCTTGGCGGGGATGATCCGCGGGATTGGGTCCATCGGCCAGATGCGCTCGATGCCCTCTTCGCGCTGGTAGACGGTAAAGCCCACGCCGTCTTGCAGCATGGACAGGTCCGTCATCGCCTTGCGGCGGCGAAACTCCTCCGGGCTCAGCGAGGCCAGTTTCTTAAACAGCGGCTCGTAGTGCGGGCGCACACTCCCGTCGCGCTCGAACATCTCGTCGAACGGCAACCCGAGCGGATACCCGTCGAGTAATTCGGATTTCGTCGCACTGTCGGAGAGGGAGGCCATCACCGCTGCCTGTCTATGCAGCACATTGTTCGTAATCTTTGGGCATGTGGGCGTGTCGAACCGCCGGTATTCGTTGTTTTATAGTCAATGCAATTGCCGCGCCGTCAATTCGCGGGGACGGCCGCTTCCAATGGTGGCATGGGCGGCTGAATATCCGGCGGCTGCACGGGCGAGTGGAACTTCGGGTGATTGAACACCACTCGCCGGTCGGCCGACATGTCCGGCAGCTCGCCCGGCACGCACTTGTCGGCCAAGACCATCTCGTCCATCAGCGTGCCGAGGAAGTTCGCCTTGGCCAGGATTTCCGTGTGGACGAACTCGCCGTCGGACTGGATCACGAGGCGGTCGAACACCGACCGTCGGAACAGCTTGAACCGGCTGTTCACGTCCCCGAGGCGCAGGCCGAACTGGAGCCGGGCGCGATACCAGTACCGGGATTCGGCCGGCCCGAGATACCCCTTGGGCGCGTCCGGCCACATGCCGTAGACGACGCGGACGAACACGTTGAACGCCTTGCGGCGCAGCTTGCGGCCGCCCGGCTCGGGCAGGCCGCGGCGGTGGCCGTTGACGAGTTCCACCGTCCGGTCGGTGTACTCGTCCTTAAAGTCGATGGCCGTGAGCATCCGCGGCAAGTCGCCGGGGTTCCAACCGCCGTCGAGGGCCGAGTAAAAGACGAGCGGCTGCGTGGCTTCCACGAGGCCCAGCCGCACGCCCGCGCCGTACCCGGTGGGGTGATCCAGCGCCAAGACCTTCACGCGCGGGTTGCCGGCCGCGACCTTGTCGGCGGCGGCCCGCCAAGCGTCCGTGGCGCCGTCGAGGACGAGCAACACTTCGTACGGCCGCTCGACGTGGTCGAGGACGTGCAGCCACGAGTTCAACGCCGGGGGCAGCGCCGCCGGGTCGCCGTCGGTGGCGACGGGGAAAATGACGGTCAGCCCTTCAGGAGAGTCGGCCATGCGGGCGTCACGGGGTTCGGCGGAGTAGGACCAAGGGGCGGAAAGTGACGGCCGCGGTGTCCGCGATCACGTCCACGGGGAACGGCACGTTTGCCCGCAGCGTGGCCGCGTCTTCGCGGCGGGCCACGACGACGGCCGCCGGGTTACGCCGCCATTCCGCGAGCACGTCTTCCCACAGGGTCAAGGTACGGACGGGCCGGCCCAACTGGTAGGCGAGCAAGTGATTCTCCACTTGGAAGAGAATCACATTTGCCGGGGCCGGGGCGGCTTCTCGCACTTGTCGGGCGAAGGCCGCCGGGTCGCGCTCGGCCTGTTTCTTCGCCGTCACGAAATGGTCGAAGCCGAACCACGCCGCGGGCGCCAAGGCCAGCGCCGCGAAGAACACGGCCCGCACGCGCTGGCGACTTTTCTCCGCGAGCGAAGAATACCACCCCTCGGCCCAACAGCCGACGACGACGGCCAACCCCGGGTACGCGGGCAGCAAGTAGTCGGCCCGCTTGAACCGCGACGCACTGAGGACGACGAACATCACGACGAGCCAATCCAGCCCGAACCGGGCCGCCGCGTCCCGCTTCGGCAACCGCCACAGGGCGACCAGCGCCAACGGCGTCCACGGCAAAAAGTCCCCCGCGAGCCGCGGCAGGTAAAACCACCACGGGTGTGCTGGCAACGCCGCCCCGCCGAACGCCCGGTTGACATGGTGGTACCAGAAGAAGACGCGCGTGAAATTGCCGTCGGTGGCCTGGTGGGCGGCGAGGAACCAGGGGGCGGCGATGGCTATCGCAATGACCAATGACCAATGACCAATGACCAAGTTTAGCCGCGACGCGACGCTTCGGAGTGGAGCGCGTTCCGCGACATCCCCTTGCGTGAAGCCATGTACTGTCCGCACGCCCACGACCAACACCAACCCAATCGGCCCCTTCAGCAACAGCGCACACGCCCCGAACAAGCCGGGCACGAGAACTTGTAGCCATCGCCGCTGGCCGACGGGCGTGTGCATCGTGAGCAGCATCCCGGTGACGGCGGCCGTCAGCGGAACATCAATCCGGCCGATGCGGGCGGTGCCGGTGAAGTGGACGGCCGACGCCAAGCATGCCCCGGCCACCAGTCCCGCGACCGGCCGGCCTTGTCGGCAAAGCCATCCCCACACGGCAAGAACCACAAACAATCCCGACAGCACGGCCGGCAGGCGCACGGCGATTTCGTCCACGCCCCCGCGCAAGCCGCCGGCGACGGCGACCAGCCAATAAAACCCGGCCGGCTTCTGCAATTCGGCGGTCCCGTCGAACAGGCGAGGGAGCAGCCAGTCGCCCGTGTCCAACATCGTCTGGGCGTCCTGCGCGGCGCGTGCCTCGTGACTGGCCCAGAGGCTGCGCGTCGTGATGCCCTGGGCGAAGAGCAGGAGGCAGAGGGCGATCAAGAAGAGCAAATGCGGAATGCGGAATGCGGAGTGCGGAAGGGAAGAGGCGGCATTCGTCGGGCGCGAGTCACTGGCTGACGCGACCCCCCCCGGCCCCCCCTTGGCAGGGGGGGAGGAAGAACGTCGCCGCGCGATTGACCGCGCAACGAGTGATGGACAGTTTTCCTCCCCCCCTGCCAAGGGGGGGCCG
>JAYUGD010000162.1:0-6635 GCA_043767785.1 Zavarzinella sp.
GTGCATTAGCAACGGCAAGCACTTGAACAGCGGCATGTTCTTCCGCTGCATCCCCGACCAGTACCAGCAGGGCTACGAGGCCCAGATCCGCAACGAGTGGGCCGGCGACGACCGCACCAAGCCCGTCGATTTCGGCACCGGGGCCATCTACCGCCGCGTCCCGGCCCGCAAGGTCGTCTCCACGGACGGCGAGTGGTTCACCATGACCGTCATCGCCAAGGGGAAGCGACTCTCGACGTGGGTGAACGGCTATCAAACGGTCGATTGGCTCGACGACCGCAAGGAGGCCGACAACGGCCGCAACGGGGCGAAGACGGCAAAGGGGGCCATCAGCATCCAAGGCCACGACCCGACGACGGACCTGAGCTTCCGCAACATCCGGGTGCTGTCGCTGGATTGAAGCGCGATAAAGTCCGGATAAAGCCGGGATAAAAGCCGCGCCGGTGGATATTGACGGCAAGCAAAAAAAAGCTACTATGCCAACGCCGCCCCCTATTTTTCTCTGACACTCGGCATACTCGCCGAGCAAGGAATTTGTTGTGCGCAAGCTACGCCTTGGCCTCGAAGACCTCCAGACTCGGACTCTCCCCTCGGCCACCCTCGCGGGCGGCGTCCTGACGATCACCGGCACGGAAGGCCGTGATGTGATCGTCGTCCGCGAATCTCATGGCGCCATCGCGGTGCGCGGCGTGAAAATCGACGACGCCGGAGCCATGATGCGGTCCGTCCCCGCCGGGGAAGTCGAACACATCAACGTGGTCGCCCTCGGCGGCAACGACCGCATCGACCTCCGCGGCGTCAGCGTCGGCGCCGACGTGGACGCCGGGGCCGGCAAGGACGTGATTTACGGCGGGACGGGCAACGATTACCTCCGCGGCGGCGACGGGAACGACGCCCTTTACGGCGGGGTCGGCGACGACAGCGTGGACGGCGGGAATGGGAACGACAAGCTGGACGGCGGCGTTGGCGATGACACCTTATCGGGCGACGACGGAACCGACACGCTTGTCGGCGGAGCCGGGGCCGACAGTCTGGACGGCGGGACAAGCGACGACCGGCTTGATGGCGGCGCGGGCAACGATGACATCAACGGCGATGCGGGGAATGACAATCTGATCGGCGGACTCGGGGATGATTCGATTTCCGGCGGGGATGGAAATGATTCCGAGTCGGGCGGGGCGGGGAATGACAACTTGGACGGGGGAAGCGGCACGGACAGTATGTCCGGCGGGGCCGGCAACGACGATCTGAACGGGGGAACCGGGAATGATTCGCTGTCGGGTGACGTCGGCAATGACTCGCTCCAAGGCGGGACGGGCGATGACTCCGAGATGGGTGGCCTGGGGGACGACGTACTGCACGGTGGCCTGGGGAACGACAATTGTGACGGCGGAGCCGGGACGGACGAGGTCAGCGGAGACACGGGCGACGACCAGGATACCGGCGGTGAAACCGTTTCCGAAATGTCCGATTTCCGTTCCGTGATTTACGACACCGCGGGCAATCCGGTCGGCGTCGCCGAGGCTCTTCCCGGAACAACGGCGTCGTTGCAAGTGGCGGTCATTTTCGCGGGCACGTCAACGACCTATGATGTCTCGATCGACATTGACGGCGACGGCGCGAATATCGTCCCTGTCGGTCAGTTGAGCACCAATTCGCGTGGCAACGGCGAATTCGAAACAGACTCCCTGACGAATCTGCCCGCACTCAATGACGGCGTGTCGCTGCTGATCCTCACGCCCGCAAGCGGCAACGCGGACCTTGTCCTGTCGGGCACGTTCACCGGCACGGCGGCCTCCCAAAACAACTTGCAAACCGTCCTCGCCAGCCCGGATTCGTCCATCCTCCCGCTGGGCGTCGCCCAATACTTCTCGGCCTCCGGCAAAATTGACATTCAATTCCTCGGAGCCCCGGCAAACACCACCTTCAATATTTACCTGAACGGCGACGCGAGCGAGGGGACCCTGATCGGCCAGGTGACCACCAACGAAGCCGGGATCGGAATCGTTCAGATCGTGAAAGATGCGAATTTCCCGGAATTCGGGGCCGACTCTCAACTCACGATCGCGGACGCCGGTGGAATCACAATCCTTCAGGGAACCTTCGGCGCTCCCGAGGTTGACGACAATTGAGGATCCTTCCAGCCGGATCGCGGGGCTTTTTCATCAGCCCCGCCTCTCACGAGGCGAGGCTGTTGCAATGGACGATTCCTTTTGATTGAACAAAAAAGGGGCGCATCGGTTCGATGCGCCCTTTTTTTTATTTTTTGAGATCCGACCGGGTCTGTCACTTTCCCCGACTGTCAATCCTTGTGTTCCACCCCGGTGTCGGGGCACTTCTCCGAATCAGATTTGAACCAGTCGAGATCGAAGTCGATCTTTTGCCGCCGGGCCATGGCGAGATTGGCCGTCAATGCGAGGATTGCGTCGGCCATGGCGACTTCGCCGTGGCAGCGCGGCAGGCGCTGGACGTACTTGCCGTCGCCGTCCTTCTGGTAGCCCGTTTCATTCTTCCACAATCGGACGCAGTGGGCGAAGTCGGCCATCTCCTCCTTGTAGCCGCGGCTCACGGGGATCACCGGGCCGGCCGTCCCGGCCACGCCGCTCACGGGGACGGCCGCCGCCGCCGGGGGGCTGGACCCAGCCGCTTCCAAGGCCGGCTTATTGCCAACCGTGTCCACCTTCACCGTCGTCGCCTTGGCCGGGGTGCCGCGCTTCGTCTTGTCCGGCTCCTTGTACAGCATCAATTCGGACTCGGTGGAGACGACCATTGTCCCGCGCGTGCCCATGACGGTCTCGCCGTACGGCTCGAACTCGTTGGTGCTGATCGAGGAATACGTTAGTACGACGACATCGTGAGGATCGCTCCCCTTGTTCGCGCCTTGCGGGTGATTCTTGCCCGGGAACTCGAAGGTGACGAACACGGAATCGTCGATGGCGCGGGGGTTCCGCTTGTCCTTCTCGTCCCGCACGTCGCCGAAGAACGACCGCGTGCCGACGCCCTGCACGGACAGCGGCTTCACCTTGCCGAGGAAGATGCTGGCCGCGTCGAGTTGGTGACTGCCGAGTTCGGCCATCAGGCCGCCGCCGGTGCGGTTGAACAGCCGCCAGCGGATCAGCTCCTCGACGCTCTTGTAGCCGTACTGGCTGTATTTGTCCTTCAGGGCGTCGTAATCCATTTGCTGAATGGGCGGGAACCAACTGTCCCGAAACATCGGCGCCGGTTGCTTGATGCCCGGGACATTTTGGACAACGACCATCTTGCCGTCCGGCGACCACGGCCACGAGAAGTTGCGGTGCCACAGGGCACGGATGTGCTTGATGTCCCCGAGGATGCCGGCGTTAATCATCTCCGTGGCGTGGGCATACAGCAGCGAGTAGTGCCGCTGGTGGCCGATGGAGAGGATGCGATTCGTCTCCTTGGCGACCTTGATCATCTCCTTGCAGTCGGCCACGGTGCGGGCCATTAACTTTTCGCAGAGGACGTGTTTGCCCGCCTTCATGCAGTCGATGGCGACCGGCTTGTGCAGGTGCAGGGGCAGCGCGATGATGACGGCTTCGAGGTCTTTTTCCTTCTCCAACATCTCCTTGATGTCGGTGTACGTGTGGGCGTTCCGGACCTTCTCACCGGCTTGATCGCCGTAGATGGCCTTGTACCCCCGCCGCGCCACCGTCCCGTCACCTTCGATGATGCGGTTTTGGTTGAACGGCCGGATGTCGCACACCGCGATGATCTCGACGGTCTTTGGGTCGTGCTCGTTCATGAGGACGCCCCCCTCGTCCCCGCAGCCGATCAGGGCGGTCTTAACCGGCTTGCCCTGCGACGCCTCGTAGCCGAAGTAGGTGGCGGCCGCCACGGGCGCCAGCACGGCGCCGGCGGCGACGCTCTTCATGAAGCCGCGGCGGGACAAGTCCTCGGCCGCCGCGTTGGTGTTCGCCTTGCCCAAGTCCTTCTGGTCGGCGGTGAGGTCCAGAGCCATCGGAGAATACTCCCGGTTTGAATTCAGTTTGACAGACGCGAACGATCAACATTCACGGACCACTCAGAGCCGCATGCGGCGCTGCTCGACAACTTGGACCGGCGCCGGCTTCCGCCGGCCGAAGACGAAGGCGATGATCGCGTCCAAGCCGGCCCACAGGCCGCTGCGCGTCGTCATCAGGGCCAGCAGAGCGACCATCTCGATCATGTTCTTGTTGACGAACAGGTAGTTGCCCTCGTTGTTCGGGGCCGTCGGCAGCCACGGCACGGACGGCTGGATCAGGTTGGTCATCGCCAGGAAGCCGGCCGCGAGGAAGCACGATGATCGCGTGAACAGGCCGACCATCAGCGTCACGCCGACGACGGCGAGGAACCAGCGCGTCGTCCAGTCCATGTACTCGATGGGCTTCCACTTGGGGATGAAGCCGAAGTACTGCTCCGTCACCGCCGGGGCGTAGCCCTTGGCCCGGTCCTCGCCGAGCGACTTGCCGATCTCCGTCTTCAGGGCGTCGGTGAAGCCCTTCAAGTCGCCTTGTAGACGCGAGGCCAATAGTTTGCGCTCGGCCTCGACCTGTGGCGCCTTCTTGGGGTCGGCGTCCGGCGTTTCGACTGCAGTGTATGCGGCCTTCCACTCGGCCACGTCGTTACGCGGCAGCGGTTCGCCGGTGAACATGTCCTTGCCGGCCAGCCAGCGGTCGAACCGCTGCTTGGCCGCCGCCACGCGGGCGTCCACGTCGCCCTTCTGGTCGTCCGACAAGTTCGGGGAGAAGTCTTTGACGTAGGCGGCGTACTCGTCCCAGCGGGCGGCGAGCGGGTTCTTGCCGTCGGCCATCGGCGTCAACATCTCCTTCAAGGCGGTGGATTGGGCGGCCGCGTCCTTGTCGCCGGGCAGGGGCGGGAACGCGGACACGCGGGCGTCCAGCGGGGCGGCCAAGTCATCCTTTATTTTCTTGGTCTGGTCGTCAAGTTCCTTCTGCAACTCGGCGCGGATGGTCGCCACGTCCGCCTTCACGGTGCGGAGGCCGGCCCCGTCCACGTCCTTGCCCAGTTCCAGAAACTTCGCGTAGGCCGCCTTCACGTCCGCGGCCTTCTTCAAGAGTTCGCGGCCGCGCGTGGCCACGGTCACTTGCTCGTCGAAGTCGCCGCCGGGGTTGTTGCCGGGGGCCTTGCGCTTCACCTTCAGGGTGATCTGCTTGATCTGCTTCGTGTCAGGGTCGATGCCGCCGTTGCCCAGCGCCCACTTCACGTAGGCTTCCTTCTGCACGTCGAACCGCTTTTGGGACTCGGCCGCTTGCTCGTCGGTGAGCCGGTAGTGGCTCTTGAACGCGGCGAAGTAGCCGTCCCACTCCGGGGCCAAGGCGTCCGGGAAGCGGTCGAGCGTCTTGGCGTCCGCGTCGTCTTTCGGCGTCAGCTTGGCGACGAGTTCGGCGTCCGGGTCGCCCAGCAGCATCGGCTTGAGCTTACGGCCCAGCCAGCTCTCGGACTCGCGGAAGTACGTCTCGCTTGAGAACGGCTTCTCGTTGGCGGCCGCCTTGCCGAGGTACGCGCTCTTGACCTTGCCGTACCCTTCGTACGCGAAGTGCCAGCCGATGCAGACGCGGAGCAGAACGAGGAAGAGTGCCGTCCAGAACGTGATGCGGATCATCGGTGACTCACGGGCCGTCAGGCCGGGGGAGAAGGTTCAAACAGGCCGCGGGGCAAGTTCCACGCCCGCACGGCATCTTCGTTGTCGGGGAGCATGAGCACGCCGACATCCGGTCGGGTGCGGCACCACTTTTCGGCGGCCTCCGGGCCGAGAACAAAAAAGGCCGTGGACAGCGCGTCGGCCTCGGCGGCAGTCGGGGCGATCACGGACACTTGGGCCACGCCCGTCGCCGACCACCCGGTGCGTGGGTCCAGCACATGGCCGAGTTTTTGCCCATTATACTCAAAGTGCTGGAACGTGGCCGACGAAGTTCCCATCGCCCGGCCGGCCAGCCACACCGTCCCCAAATGGACGCCGTCCAGCCACGGGTGCTTCACACGGACTGGCCAGCCCCGGCCGTCCGGCAACAAGGAGCCGACGGCCCGCACGCTGCTCATGCCCCCGTGAATCAGCGCGCAGCGGATTCCCCGGTCACGGGTCAGCACGTCGGCGGCCCGGTCGAGGGCGTACCCCTTGCCGATGCCGCCGAGGTTGATCTCCAAGCCCTCTCGCAGGTAGCGCACCGTGCGGGCGTCCGCGTCGAAGGCGAGGAACCGTGATCCGGTCTTGGCCATCGCCGCCGACCGCTCGGCCGGCGTGGGCACCCTCCCCTGCCGTTGGTAAAAACCCCACGCCTTCGTCAGCGCCCCGGTGGCGATGTCAAACGCCCCGTGCGTCTCGTGGCTCAGGTGGGCCGCTTGGTGCAGCAAGTCGAATAGCCGCGGTTCGACGGCAACGGGTTCCGCGAACGCGGTCGCATTCAACCGAGAGACTTCGGAAGTCGGCCGGAAGACGCTCAACTGCTCTTCGAGGTCGTCGATCTCGCCCAAGGCGTCCTCGGCCGCGAATTGGCCGGCCGGGTCGCCGAAGGGCAGCAACACCTCAAAGTCGGTGGCCATCGCCCAATGGTGGACCCGCAAGACCGCGTAATCCGTTGGCACGTCGGCGGCGATACTGTTCCAAAAATCCATTA
>JAYUGD010000163.1:0-2334 GCA_043767785.1 Zavarzinella sp.
CAGGAGGCGATTGAATTCGTCCGGCTTGCGCTCGCGGTAGGCCGAGAGCATGTCGGACCACAGCTTGTACGCGGGGTCGCCGGCCTGGATGGTTTCGCGGGCCACCTCGAGTTTCTGGGCCTTCGCGGACTGGGCCTCGGTGTACACGCCGTCGAAAACTTTCCGCTGGTCCGGGTTCATCTTCGTCGGGTCGCGGGGGAGGCCGAGTTCTTCCATCCGCTGGATCAGGTCGCGGACCATCTCCTGGTGGAATTGGTCTTCGGCCCGGTCCACAGTCTTGTTGCTGTCGGCGGGCTGCCGCCACGGTTTCCCGTCCTCCGGCGGCAAAATGAGGGCGTCCGTGCCCGTCATGACCGAGATGTAGGATCGCAGGTGGGTGGCGAGGTCGAGCACTTTGGCGTCGTACAGGTCGCGCTCGAGCTTGGGCCGTTCGACGACCTTCTTGGCGGCTTTTTCGAGGGCATCGAACCGCGGCTTCAACTCGTCCAACGAGTAGCGTAAGCCCTCGCGGCGTTCGACCTTCATCATTTCGATCAGCCGGTCGTTCTCGATGCGGAAGATGCGGTACGCCGCCGACGGGCCGAGATTGCCGGGCAGGCCGGTCATCGTCTTCAAGTACCACTCGATCGCCGGCCGCTTCTTGTCCGATTCGTCCTTGTACTCTTCGGTATTGTTCAAAATGCGCAGGGTTACGTTGGCATGGGTTTCGAGCGGCTTGACGCGGCCTCCTTCGATGACCGGCAGTGCGCCGAGGGTGGCGAGGTCGTACTTCGACTCGGCGGTCCGCGGGATTCCCGATCCGAGGAGGTAGAGGGCCGTCACGCCGACGCAGGTCCAGGCGATGACGCGACCGGTGGTCGGCACGTCACCGGTCGTCAACCGGACGCGCGGTTTGCCGAACGCGAGCCGGGTCAGCACGTCCCCGGGCGTGCGGGCTTCTCCGACTGACTCATTCTTGACGACCGTCGACCGCCCGGTCATCACAAAGGTGACGAGGCCGAGCGTGAAGTGCAGTAACATCCCGACCGTGACCATGACGCACGAAAGGTACGGCAACACCCAGCCGGGGTTCCGAACGACTTGTAGGATCGTACCCTTCTCGCCGGGGAGGACGCCCGATTGGAAGAAGGTCTCGCCGCGGTGCCGCAGGGGGTCGTTCATCGAGATCGTCACCTCACGGTCCGGGCCGCGTTCCGGATCGATCAGGCGAATCTTGCTGGCGAAGTTCTTAGGCTTATTCGTGCCGAGGTATCGCTCGAAAGTGAAGTCGATCAACTCAAGTCGGTACGGTTTGTAAAAGCGGGTCTGACGCAGGGCCACGCCGAATGACTTGCCATCGACCGTCGGTCCAGGCTCATTATTCTTCAAAAGCGTCGATAGCATCAAGACGCCCATGTCCTTGCCGTCGGGCTTCGATTTGAAGCGGACGTATGCCGAAGCCGCATCGATTCTTTGCTCGGAGTCGGTTCCCTTGGCGACAGGTTTCTCAACGGCAATGTCAAGCAGCCCGCGCCCAGTCGTAGCGAGATTGGCCTGACCGGGAGCAGCTACGACCAGATCGCTGTTCGCGTAAAACTTCAACACTTCCAAATCGACCGGGATTGACGGGTGCGAGTACGTCTGTCCGGCCCGAAAAGCTTCGCGCACTTTGGCGACGGGAACCACAGTCACGCTGTCTTCGTCCGAACCCTCGACCGGTGTGGTGAAGGCAAATTCCTGGTTGCGCGTGTCGGAGGTGAACTCGGCCGAGCCGTTCTCGACGATGACCATGTTCTGCTCGACCTGGAACTCGCGGGTGATGTACTCGCCGACGAACAGGAGCAGGATGCCGCCGTGCAGGATGTAGATGCCGGACCGGCGGGCGAGCAGTTTCAGCACGTCCCCCAAGGCTTCCGCCTTCTTGGCCTTCTTGGCCGTGACGCGGATCAAGCTCACCAGTTGCAGCGTGTGCGCGGCCAGCAGGTTGAAGAACATCGTGAAGCCGATGAGCTTGCCGGCCGGGAACGGCACCTTCGCCGACGTGGACCAGTCGGGCGGCACGGCGAAGAAGATTTGGCCGAACTGCACGGCCAGTTGCACGTCGATCCAGACGTACCACGACCAAAAGTACTGATCGACCACGCCCCAGATGCCGGCATTCATCTGGGCGATCGTGCCGAAGAAGACGAGCACCATCGACATGGCGAACAGCGACACCGTCAGCTTGAGCGACGCGATCGGCTTCAACACAGTGATGAGCGGGTGGACCGGCAGCGGTTGCGGCTTGCGCGGGGCCGGGTCGGTCATCGGCCGGTCGGCGGCGAGGGTACTCATGGGGTCAATCTCCGGCCGCGG
>JAYUGD010000164.1:0-2330 GCA_043767785.1 Zavarzinella sp.
ACACTTTCATTAGTTGAATCATCGACTCCAAGCCGAGTGACCCCGGCCAGACCGGGTCCTGGTGGAAGTGGGCCTTGAAGAACCACGCCGCCGGGTTCACCTTGGCCCGCCCGGCGACCGTCCCCAAGTTTGCCGGGCCGCCGGAATCCGTCAGCCACTCGACGCGGTCCACCATCTTGAGCATCGGGTCAGGGAAGGGGGCATCACCCGGCACCGGCCCACTCCACCCGGCCAACTCCGTCGGGCCGGGGACCATTAATGGAGTGTCCTTGAGGCCGACTTGATTCGCCAAAGCGTCTTTTGCGAAGAATCCGAAGTAAGTGTTGCCCTTGTAAACAAGTTTGCCGCGATTGGTGACCTCGTAGTCGTAGTGCTGGATAATCATCCCGCCCGACGAGGAGACGTTGGTGATCTTCACCTTGGTCGCCAGCGTCCCGGCGTCCGGGTGAACCTCCGCGAACTGCGTGGCCGAGCCGCCGAGGTTGCGGAAGGAAATATCGACCGGGCTGGTGAGGGCCGATCCCAAATAGGCGGCCAGCCACCCGCACGGCTGCAACGCCACTTCGAGCAGCACGGAGAACGGCATCTTGTCGCAGCGGTTGGCCGCGAAATACCACTCGTCGGGCGGCACGTCGTACTCCGCGACGATCTCGCCGCCGGCCGCGTGGACCCACGGCGTGCAATTCTTGATGCTGGTGATGCGGTCCAGAAACTTGTACGGCGGGCCGGGCAGCCGGGCGATTACGCGCTCGGAATCGAAGACTTTGTACTTGTCCCCGAACGCCTCCGACGGCTTGCCGACGGCGAACGCGAGGATGGAGGCGTTGTCGAACAGCACTTTTCTCGGCTGATTTGACCCGGCCCACACGGCGTCGAACTTCTCGCGCGTCAGCCCGGTCATCCGCAGGGACATGTTCGTGATTTCCACGATCGGCTTGCCGTCCGCGTACATGAGGGCGTCGCACAGGACGTAGGCGCTCGGCTCGAAGCCGATTTCCTTCAGCGCGACTTCGTAGGTGACGAGCTTGTTGCTGGCGATCACCTGCCCGCGGCACTTGAGCCGACTGGTGACGCCGGGCAGTGGCTCGCACACGACTTCGCCCGCCTCGCCGACGAAGCCCATGCGCATCAGCAACACGCGCAGCGTGTGCAGGCAGCACTCGTACATGAGCGTGCCCGGCATCACTTGATCGTCCACGAAGTGGCACGTCAGGAACCAATCGTCCGGGTGAATGTCGGCCTCGCCGCGAATCTGGCCGAGGCCGTACTTGCCGCCACCGGGAGTGATGCGCTCGATGCGGTGGACGAGTTTCATCATCCCGCCGGGGAGCCGCATCGGCTCTCGCACATTCAGCGAAGTGAAGGCGTCCCCGAACGCCCCGGCCAGTTCGCCGGCCCGCAGGGCATGGACTTGGCCGGCCGTCAGAGATTCCACTTCCAGTGGCACGGGCGGCGCCCAGTCCTCGGGCGTCTTGCCGGGCACGGGCTTCTTGTCCAGCGCCGTGTGGATGATCCCCTTGCCGCCGGCCAACTCCGCGTTGGAGAAGAACCCGGCGCAGCCCTCGCGCATGCTCATCAGCCGCCGGCCGTTGACGGTACTCTCAAAGTGGAATCGGAAGAGGTGCGTGTCCCCCTGCCGGAAGAAACTGTCTACGTGGATGTCGTACCGGATCGTCTCGCCGACGACCGGCAGCGGCCCGTGGAACGTCACGGTGGCGTCCAACAGGCGGTAACACGCCAGCCCGCGCGTCTTGAAGTCGATGCCGAGAAACCCGGCCAAGAACAAGTCGGCCTGTCCGGACTCCACCGCTACGCAGGTCGGGATGCGGCCGGCGTCCAAGTACCAGCGGTCGGCCGTCACGTCGTGTTCCGTGACGACCCGGCCGTGTGTCAGCGACAGCGGCTCTCCTTCAATGCTCAGGATGCGGTCCACGAGCATCAGCGGGCCGTCCGGCAGTCGGACCCGAGTGGGGAACGTGTCAATCTCCGCGAACTTCCGGCCCAGCACCGCCCCGAGGCGACCGCGCGCGAACTCAAAACACTCTTGCTTGGTCAACGACCGCGGCACCTCGTCCGTCGCCCGCACCGTGATCGGCTGATCGGTGACGACGGGCAGAAATCCACCCGCCATCTGTTGCAGGAGAGCCGTCTGCCGATTCACCGTGTCCGCGAACGCCCGCTGGGCGGCCGTGTCAAACCGCAAGAACGCATCGTGCGCTTGGGCGATGACGGTCTGGTGATTGGCCAACGCGGCGAAGGCGGTTTCGGCATGCGGCATGGCTATGGGATGGAGACGGTTTTCCGCCGGGAGCGCCGACGTCCTCGTCGGC
>JAYUGD010000165.1:0-2329 GCA_043767785.1 Zavarzinella sp.
GGGACTTGCTGGACGAACTTCTTGCGAGGATGGTCGGCGTGGGGCTTCTGATGTTGTCGAGGGACGCACGAGGCCCCGTATATCGGGCGACTTCCGTGTAAGGTCACGACACTCCGAGCCGCCGTTGCGCCGCCTCGCAATACGCCGGGTCAATATCAATACCGATCCCGGCGACCCCCAGACGGGCCGCAGCGACCATCCCGTTGACCCCGCAAAACGGGTCGAGAACTCTTGTCCCTGAGTTGACGCCCGCCAGCCGGATGCAGCGCTCGGCGACCTCGACCGGGAAGGTGGCCGGATGCTCGCCCCGGTCCTCGCCCCCATGCACCGTCTCGTAGGGGACGAACCACACGTCGCCGCCGCAGCGCCGGGCCGATCCCGTCCGCCCCGCATTCCGGGCGTCGGCATACGGCACGCCGACCGCCAGCCGGTCGAGGGCCACCTTGCCCGTCTTCGTGAAGTGGAACACCGACTCCCACACCCGGTTCAGGAACCGCTTGCCGCTGATCGGCGTGAAGTGGCCGTGGGACTCGCCCTCCACGGAGACGGCCTTGACCCACACGATCTGGTTTTGGAGGCGGAATCTCTGTCCGGCGACCTCGGCAACTCGCATCGCCGTCCACGGCTTCCGGGAGGCGTTGCCGATGACCAGGAACAGCGAGCCGTCCGGCGACAGTACCCGGTCGATCTCGGCGAAGACCACGGCCAGCCACGCAAGGTACTCGGCCTCGTCCCGGTCGTCGTGGTAGGAGCGGTACGAGACGCCCTGGTTGTACGGTGGGCTGGTGGTGACGACCGAGATGGACTCGGCGGCGACCCGCTCCCGCATCAGCGTCACGCAGTCGCCGCACCAGATTTCGATCCCGCACTTCTCGGCGGACGGGGCAGCCTCGGCCCTCGGTGCGGAAGCGGCCAGAACCTTCCGCATGATCCGCTTCACAGGCTCGTGGGGTTCCAGGTGCGCCTGGGCAAGAACCCGTCCCCGCAGTTCCCCATCGACCCGTGCGAGCCGTGTGGCCTCGCTCATGGTCATCCGGCCCGACTTCAACTCGGCCACGACCTCCGGGGCCTTCTTGCTGACCGCCTTGACCCGCTCGACGTATGCCGAGTTCGCCCCCGTGATCCGGGCGGCGGTCTGGCTGGCCTTCCCGGAAGAGGTCGCCAATTCGCTGGCGACCTTTTTGCCCCGGCCCGGCGACCGCCGTTGCCGGTCCTTCGCTTCGGCTTCGAGCAGCGGCAAAAGCTCGAAGGCGACCACGGCCCGCTGGCTGGCGGTCAGGTGGCGGCGCACGAGGTTCACGGCCACCACCCAGGCCAGGGGCGACCCGTCGCCGCCCCACTCCACGAACCGGGGCTTCACGCCAGCGATCCGGCACGCTGCGAGCCGGTTCCTGCCGTCGAGAATTGCCCCGTCCAGCGTGACGATGGGGTTCAGCAGGCCGTTCTGCCGGATGTCGTCGGCGAGCGCCCGAAGCTCGACATCGGGCAGCCGGGGGAACAGCAGGCAGGCCGGGTGGAAGGGGAGTTCCATGTGACGACGCTACCGCAGTCGCCGCATTTGTACAAGCACATTTCCCCTGGGCTTGGCGGCGGGGATTCACCCGTCTGGCACAAGAAGGGGGCGTAGCAGCAATCCCCAAGCGGTTGACCGGCCAGCACCGCTAGAGCCGTTCTCGGACGCTGTGCTGGTCGGCGACGTGCCGACCCTGGGTGCGGAAGGCGAGGGCTTTCGCAAATGCGGAAGCGTAGCAATCGACTACGACCCTTTGGCGTGGCAAGCGTGCAGAATTCTGCATGGATAGAAAGGCGGCGGTAGTGCTTGACAACCAAACAAATGCGGGTCGGAAACGAACGAAACAGCCGGTCGATCCTCTATCAAAGTGAAGCGAAACGTGCAGAAACCTGCACCGATGGCGAAACGGGGAGTTTGTTGCTGCCCGGCCACTACTGCTTTTTGGAGGATGGTCATGGTTGCTGAAAGACGTGGAGTGAAGGTCATTCACGGGGCGAATGACGGCGTGTTCGAGGTCGCAGGGGCGAAGGTTCGGAATATCCAGAACTCCCTGGTGGACGTTCTCAACATCCCCGACGAAGCCATCGCCGAAGCCAACGGGCGACGTGTCCCCGGCAGTTACGAGGTTCGTAGGGACGACGTGCTGGAGTTCATCCGTGAGCGTGGCGAGAAGGGCGGCAGGAAGAAGGTGGCAGCCGCCACTCCAGGCGGTGACGCCAACGATACCGAGAAGGACGTGTCCCCGGACTATTCCACGATGGACCTCGACGCTCTGGCGTTCTCCATCAAGGCACGACTCTCCCGTTCGGGTGAGGC
>JAYUGD010000166.1:0-6612 GCA_043767785.1 Zavarzinella sp.
CGTGCCCTCCTCGCGTCACTCTTACTCGTCATTCGCCGCGTCGGCCGCGTTCTTCCGCCGGCCCTTCTTGGGCGCCATCTGGGCCGTCAGCGGGCTGGCCAGCCGTTCGTACAGGTCGAAGAGAAATTCGACGCGCTCGCGGTCGGTGGCGAACGGCTTGGGGCGGTAGCACAGTTCCACGGCCCGGTCGAGTTCGGCGTGGGCCTTGGCCAGATTCGGCGGCATCGTCAGCGGGTCGTACAAGTCCGCCAAGCTGGAAGACGCATGAACGGACCGGGCGTCCAAGACGGCTTGGGCCTTCGCCTCCACCGCCGCCTTCTGCTTGTCCGAGGGGGAGTCGGGCCACGGGTAGTTGTTGTAAACCAGTTTCCCCGAGTATTGGTAATCCGATTTCAGGCGTCCGGTTACGCGACGCATCCAAGCCATATGCATCGTGCTTGTGAGAATGCCGAAATGCCAAACCGTCGCGTTGGCAATTAGACGCAGTTTTTCCCCGACCATGATTTCAGGTAGCAGGTAGGCGATGGGGATGAAGTTTCTCCGTTCCGAAGACACTTGAGGAAACGCCAGAAATGCCCCGTCGGAAAACACTTCTACGCCAAACCGCGTTGGAGTTTGGGCGTACTTCAACGTCAGCCCACGCTTTGATTTCAGACGGAACGCTTTTACCGCTTCAACCCGTTGAAGTGCCAAAGGCATTTTTCGCAGGTCGCTCGGTTCCACGTCTCCCAGCCATAAGCACCATCGTTCAATCCCATTGATGAACTCTTCACCGCCCAGCCAGAGACGGAAGTACCGTGTAGACATTGGTTCTTGCCGCTCAAAAGCGGCTTTCTCTTCGGGAGTAAAAAAGTAGTTTCCGTTGTCCAGCGGTTGATTGCCGGAAATCATCGGTGGCACGTTGCAAAGCGGTGTGCTGCGGCTCACTAATACGGCGTCCGGCCCTTCCACGAGGTAGGGGGAAATGTTCTTGGCCGCGGTCACGGTGGGGTTGTCCGGGTCGTTGTCGTAGTCGAAGAGGGCTTTGGTGTCGGCCTCGCGCGTCCCGAACCCGATGATGACGACGTGGACGTGCGCCCGGCCGCGGGCTTCGGACTTCCACACGAAGGTCCGGTGCGCGAACCGCAGACGCATGCCGCGGCGAAACAGTTCGCCCCACAGGATGCCGACTTGTTCCCCCTGTGTGATGCTGTTGGTGGACACGAAGGCGACGGGCGTTTCCGTCCCCCGGATGAAGTCGGCCGCCTTGAAGTACCACGCGGTCACGAAGTCCAGCACGCCGGCGTTGCGGATGCCGCGCGTCACGAGTTCCATGTCCGCCCGTTGGTCAGGGTCTTGGTATTTGGACCCGACGAACGGCGGGTTCCCGAGGACGTAGGAACACTTCTCCGGCGCGATGACGGTGGCCCAATCAATCCGCAGGGCGTTGGCGTGGACGATCTTCGCGCTCTTCCTCAACGGCAAGCGAACGAAGTATTCCCCGAACGCTTCGGAGAGGCGCAGGTTCATTTGGTGATCGACCAGCCACAGGGCGACTTCGGCAATGCGGGCCGGGAACTCGTTGATCTCGATGCCGTGCATGGCGTCCACGTCCACGAGGGACAACAGCGCCACGTCGATGACGCGCTGGCCCTTGAGGATTTCTTGCAGCACGTCCAATTCGAGCAGCCGGAGTTCGCGGTACGTCACCACGAGGAAATTCCCGCAGCCGCACGCCGGGTCGAAGAACGTCAGCCGGCCCAGCTTTTCGTGGAAGGCTTTCAGCCGGGTGGCGTTCCCCTTCGCCTTCTCGAATTCGGCGCGTAGGTCGTCCAGGAACAGCGACCGCACCACTTTGAGGATGTCGCGCTCACTGGTGTAATGCGCCCCGGCCTGGCGCCGGTCCTTGGACTCCATGACGCTCTGGAACAGCGACCCGAAGACGGCCGGGGAAATCTGGCTCCAGTCGAAGCGGCCGCAGTGCAGCAGTTCGTCCCGCATCTTGCGGTTGAAGTCCGCGAAGGCCAGCGGCTCCGCGAACAGGTGGCCGTTGACGTATTCGAGGACGGCCAAGTCGTCGATGAGGTTCTTCTGCCGCTTGTCCTTGGGCGTGTTCAGGACTTGGAAGACGCGGGCCAAGTGCGGTCCGAGGTCGCTACCATCTTCCCGTGTGTGGTTTTCGATGCTTAGAGAGAAGGCACTGACTTCAAAGATGCCGGTGTCTTCCGCGAACAGGCAGAACAGGATGCGCACCAAGAACTGTTCCAAGTCGTGCCCGCCGTAGCCCCCTTCCTTGAGCGCATCGTGCAGCCCGCCCAACCGCTCCACGGCTTCAATGTTGATGGGGTCTTCGGCTTCGAGGTTGTGCTGCTTGTAGCCGGGGATGAAGGCGAATTTGTCGATCCGCTTGTGGAAGTCCGCCAGCGGGAAGGAGACCGTCGAATCGTCTTCCAGGTCGTGCAGGGCGACGCGGGCGAAGTCGGACACGATGATGTAGCGGGGAATCTCGTCGTCCCGCTTGGCGTTCTTCAAGCCGTGGATGTACGCCATCGCTTGGCTCTCGGCCTTTTCCAGCGACTTGCCGCGGCTCTTGTGTTCCACGAGCAACTTGCCCGGCCAAAACAGGTCGATGAACCCCCACGAGCCGGACAGCTTCTTGACGGGTTCCTCGAAGCTGGCGACGGTCCGCCGCTTAATGCCGAACACCTTGAAGAACTCGTCCCAAAACGTCTTGGCCTCGGCCTCTTCGCGGGTCTCGGTCTTCCAATCGCGGGCGAAGGCGATGGCGTTCTGGCGGATTTCGTTCCACGAGATGGGCATGGGCGCGGCCTTGTGGGAGAGTCAGCCGGGCGAGTCCCCCGGCGCGTGAGGGGATTATCCCGGAGAGGCGGCCGAATGTCCATGTCCGTCCCGCCGACCGGCGGGACGCCGGTCCCACTTGGCAACACTCCCAGTGCAATGGAGCGCTAGAGCAGAGTTCAGAATGCCGTAGTGGACTCGTCTGGTTTTCGGCCTGAAGGACAAATGGCGCCCGTACCCGTTCCCCTTTTGAGCCATTCCTCCAAGTCGGTTGTTGACAGTGTACAAGTGTTCAGGTATTCATTAGGGACACAAACGATCACATTTCCCCTTCGGGTGCCCGATGTTATTGACTGAACCCATCTCTCGGCGTCAGGACGACGCGCCCGCCAATCCGGGCTTGGACGCGGAAACCTTGGCCGAAAATCTGTCGCTCGCCAAGTCGCTGGCGTGGAAGTTCGCCCGCGGCGAGGGGCGGCGCGTCCCCGTCGATGAGCTGTTCGCCGAAGCCCTGTTCGGACTGGCCTACGCCAATCACCTGTTCGACCCGAGCCGCAACGTGCCGTTCAAGAAATACGCCATCATGGTGATCTGCCACCGGCTGCGCCACCTGATCGCCGGCTTCCGGCGGCGCGAGCGCGAGGTGCCGTTGCCCCGGTTGGCCCACGCCCCGGAGGAAGAATGGCAGCCGGCCGCCCCGGAAGCGGGCGAAGACGCCGGCCGGGACTTGGACGCCGTCGAATTGTGGGACCGCGTCCGGCGGTCGTTGCCGCGCCGCCAGTACGAACTCCTGCGGCTGCACTACGAGACCGGCTGCTCGCTGGCCCAGATCGGCCGCCGACTCGGGGTGAGTCGTCAGCGCGTCAGCCAGTTGTTCGGCCGGGCGATGACACGGCTGCGCCTGCGGTGGGAAGATTAGGGAGTCAGAGGATTGCGTTTTGGTTTTTACCCCGAAGGGGTTGCACAACACAGCCCGGGGTCGCGCTTCGCGAACCCCGGGAACATTGTCCCACACAACCAACCCTGAAAGGGTTGCACAAGGCCAGCGTCCAAGGCTTGTTGAACCCTTTCAGGGTTCGTCTCATCTCGGTATCCGTTTCCCGGGGTGCGCGAAGCGCGACCCCGGGCTGTGCTGTGTAACCCCTTCGGGGTAAAAACTTCCCACCCCGCAAAGTTTTCCCCACCGTTACGCCTTGATGCGGCGCGTACAATGGTGGTCCAGTCATCGTTGCAAAATTGAACAGTCGGCGTGTAATTCTGTCCACAAGGCCACTGTTTCGCGGCCGGTGCGCGCCGAATCTTCCTCCTCGCAAATCCCTTCAAAATCCGGCAATTGCCGCCAAAATCAATCTTGACCTCGCGCCGGCCGCGCGGATTGTTCAATTTTCGGCATGGCCGTTGCACTTCCCTATTCCGGATGTCAAGATCAATGCGGTTTTACATCCGGGGCCGTTGGGTGACTCGACACCAACGGGACTCTGAGCCTGACAATCAGAATCCCGCCGGTGACCGCGCTCCTCCAACTCCCTGTCCCCCGAAGAAACTTCGTTCGGCAAACGCAACTTCTTGCAAGAGTGGCGTCCAACTGACGAATAACCTTGCGGGACAACGACTTACGGCGAATGACCGGGAGTGTCCCATGGAATTCCTGACCCCCGCCCTCGCGGAGCTGACGGACCAGCAAGTCCGCTACGCCCCGGCGGCGCGCCGGCGGGAACAAGTGAGTCGGGCGGCGACGTTGTTGGGGGAAATCGACCCGCAGCGTAGTTACCCGTACCCGTTCGTCTGCTTCCGGATCACGGACTTCAAGTCGGCGAACTACGCCGACCTGTTGATCCCCGGCGCCGACTTGGTGGCGGACCTGACGGCCTTCATCCGGCTCGTCGGGGAGAACCTCCCGGCCCCGGTTGACAGCGACACCCCCGAGCGGATGTACACGCTGGACGAGTTGAGCCAAGAGTTTAACGTCTCGACCAAGACGATCGGCCGATGGCGGGTCCGCGGGCTGGTCGGCCAGCGGGCCACGGTGAACGGCCGCCGGCAACTCGGGTACCCGAAGTCGCTGGTGGAGCAGTTCCTGGCGGAGAACAAAGACCTCGTCGAACGCGGCCGGAACTTTAGCCGGCTCGACGGGGAAGAACGGACCCGAATTCTGTACCGGGCGCGCCGCCTGGCCCAAGCGGGCGGCGACATCACGGAAGTGTGCCGGCGGGTGGCCCGCCGGTTCAAACGGTCGGTCGAAGCGATCCGGTACACGGTGAAAAACTTCGACCGCGAGTGTCCGCAGCGTGCGATCTTCCCGGACCGCCGGGTGTCGGCGGACGTTCAGGCCAAGGAAATGATTTTCCAAGACTACGAAAGGGGAGTTCCCGTGGAAACACTCTCGACGAAATACAACATGCCCAAGTCCGGCGTCTACCAAGCCATCGGCGAGATCCAAGCCCGGCTCGTCATGGAAAAGCCCGTGGAGTACATCCACCACGAGTCCTTCGAGCTGCCGGAGAACGACGCCGCGTACACCGGGGAAATGCCGGGCGAGGAGGCCTTCCGGGCCACCTGCCTGACGATGGTCGCCCCGAAGGACGTGCCCGCCGAGATGCAGCACCTTTACCGGATGCCGCTCATCACCAAGGACCAGGAGCAGCACCTGTTCCGCAAGATGAATTATTTGAAGTACCGGATCAACAAGCTCCGCGAAACGATGGACCCGGCCGCCGCCCGGGCCGGCGACCTGAAGCAACTGGAAGTCCTGCACGCGGGCGTCCGCAAGGTGCGGGACCGCCTGATCGGGTGCAACACGCGGCTGGTGGCCAGCATTGCCAAGAAGCACGCCAACCAGTTCGACAACCTGCCGGAGTTGATGTCCGACGGGGCGATTTCCCTGATGCGGGCCGTCGAGAAATTCGACTACTCCCGGGGGAACAAGTTCAGTACTTACGCGACGTGGGCCATCATGAAGAACTTCGCCCGGAGCATCCCGGACGAGAAGACGCACCGCGAGCGCTACGTCACCGGCCACGAAGACATGTTCGAGGCCCGGCCCGACGTGCGGACCGACGAGCAGGAAGTGCTGACGCAGGCCGAGTTGGTAAAGGCCAAGGTCAGTCGGCTGCTGGACGTGCTGGACCCGCGCACCCGCGACATCATCCGCATGCGGAACGGCCTCGACGGCAGCGCCGAGATGACGCTCGAACAAATCGGGCGGCACTTCGGCATCACCAAGGAGCGGGTCCGCCAAATCAACGTCCGCGGCATGAAGCAGCTCAAGGACAAGGCCGACGTGAAGGACGTGTGACCGCGGCCAGATGTGAACAACGTAAAGGGCCGGCCCAGGAGCGATCCTTGGCCGGCCTCTTTTCGTTGGCCCCTGCCCCGTTACGAGCCCCGGATGCGAAATGAGTCCGTTCGTGTCAGACATTAGCTGCTTCCCGGTCAATAGTGTTAAGATAAGTCGATCATTACAGGCCGGGATACCCGATTATGTCTGGAACTCGCATCCCCGATGTCTTCTGGGCCTGCGCTGACGCCATGACGCGCGTCGTGTTGATGGACCGGACCAAAGCCGACAAGGAGTTCCACTTTCAGAGGTGGTTTGAGGCGAGGCTGACCGAGGCCGGAATCGCTTTCGATAATCTCGGGCGCAACAGTTACCCCGACTATGTGCTGCCGACCACGCCCGAAGGCTACGAGGTAAAAGGGTTGGCGTATCCTGGTCGCGAACAAAGTTTCGACTGCAATAGGTACGAGTTCACGGCCCGAAACCCTTGGAAACAAGGCATTTTCTGGGGTTCGGTAGTAGATAAGACCACCAAAACAGTGATAAAACTGGCTTTG
>JAYUGD010000167.1:0-2325 GCA_043767785.1 Zavarzinella sp.
GCGGGAGAGGGCCGGGGTGAGGGGGTTTTCTCCCCGACGGCCTCCCAAGAGAATCAGATTGCCCCCTACAGATGACGGCGGCATTGTTGCGACCATAACCGAAGGAATACTGACATGACCCATCGATATTGGCTGGCGACGGTCGGCGCGGCGGCCCTCGCCGTGACCGGGATTTCTTGCTCCCCCAAGGGCAAAGATGACTCCCTGGCCCAGACGACGACGGCCCAGACGGCCACGGCCCGGACTGATGAGCCGACAATTCCGGCCAAAGACACGCCGGCGCCGGCCAAAGACGCGCCAACTCCGGCCAAGGACACACCGGTCCAAGCGGCCGTCAAGAAGGGCGACCACGTGATGTTCGGCGGGACGAACGAGCGCAACTTCGTCAACACCGTCGAGGCGGAGCTGTCGGCCGACTTCCCGAAAGTTGAGGAAGACGGCAAGGCCACCACCGTCCTGGGCAAGCGCGTCAAGTGGAAAGAGCAACTCGGCTCGCGGGCCTACGGCGGCCCCATCGTGGCCGGCGGCAAGATCTTCGTCGGCACCAACAACGAGAACCCGCGCAACAAGCGCGACCGGGGCAAGCCGTCCGAGGACGACCCGGCCGGCCCGCCCGTGGACAAGGGCAACCTGATGTGCTTCGACGAGGCGACCGGCAAGTTCCTCTGGCAGGCCGTCCACGACAAGCTGGCGAGCGGCATCGTGAACGACTTCACCCGCGAGGGCATCTGCTCCACCCCGCTCGTCGAGGGGAACCGCGTGTACTACACGTCCAACCGCTGCGAGGTCGTCTGCGCCGACGTCGAGGGGATGCACAACGGCAACGACGGCATGCAGGACGAGACGTACAAGGACAAGACGGACGCCGACTTCATCTGGGTCGTGGACATGATGAAGGACTTGAAGGTCTTCCCGCACAACATGACGTCCGCGTCGCCGCTCATCGTCGGCGACCTGTTGCTGATCGTGACGGCCAACGGCGTGGACGAGAACCACATCAACGTCCCCTTCCCGGAGGCCCCGAGCTTCCTGGCCCTCAACAAGCACACCGGCAAGGTGGTCTGGCAGAAAAACTTCCCCGGCAAGGCGATCATGCACGGCCAGTGGTCCAACTGCGCCGCCGGGGCCATCAACGGCAAGCAACTGGCGGTGTTCCCCGGCGGGGACGGCTGGCTGTACGCCTTGGCGGCGGAGACCGGCGAGCTGGTGTGGAAGTTCGACGCCAACCCGAAGGACGCCAAGTACGAACTCGGCGGCAAGGGCACCCGGAGCGACTTCATCGGCACGCCGGTGATCGTCGACAACAAGGTGTTCATCGGCACCGGCCAAGACCCGGAGCACTACGAGGGCATCGGCCACTTCTGGTGCATCGACGCCACCAAAAAGGGGGACGTGTCCCCGGAAATCGTGGCCGACGGGGCCGCCAAACCCAACCCGAACTCGGCGGCCGTGTGGCACTACGGCGGCGACGAGAAGCGGCCGTTCGCCAAGCGCGACTACGTCTTCGGCCGGACAATGAGCTCGGCCTGCGTGGTCGACGGCCTCGTCTACATCTCCGAACTCGCCGGCTACCTGCACTGCCTGGACGCGAAGACCGGCAAGTTCTTCTGGCAACTGGACACCAAGTCCGCCATTTGGAGTTCCCCCTACTACGTGGCCGGCAAAGTCCTGGTGGCGAACGAGGACGGCGACGTGTACGTCTTCAAGCACCAGAAGGAGCAGACGGTGATGGACGAAGTCGCCGCGGGGTCGGCCGCCGGGGTGGCCGCCGAGAAGAAGGCGAAGGCCGCCGGCAAGGATTCGTCCGACGCGACCAAGGCCGGCCGGGACGCGAACGACGAGGCCATCAAAGCCGTGAAGGACAAGGTGGCCGCGAAGTTCCTGCTCGCCCGCGTGGAGACCAACGAGGCCGTGCGCAGCACCCCGATCATGGCCAACGGCGTCCTGTACATCATGTCGGAAAAGTCGCTGTTCGCGGTGACCGCGAAGTGAGACGCCCATGAGCGAAGAACCGTCGCCGTTTCGCCCGGAAGACCTCGCGGAGTTCCGGCGCCGGCTGGAGGAGTTCCGCAAGAACCCCGCCGGCGGTGTCCCGTGGGAAGAAGTTCGGCGGGCGGCCCGCGCGCGGTGGAAGACTCGGCCGCCCGAGCCGGGGTCGCCTTCGGACCCCGGCAAATGAACCGCGGTGACGAGCCGAGCGGCGTGAGCCCAATGCCCTCAACTTAAGAGGCATGATCCCTCGTCGTCTCGGTTTTCAGCCCCAACGGGGCGTTCGCTTGTAGCCAGGCCCGGGAGGGCCTGGACACCGGGCGCCATTAAACGACC
>JAYUGD010000168.1:0-2324 GCA_043767785.1 Zavarzinella sp.
CACAGAGGAAAGACAGGAGAGAAGACTTTTTGAAAATGTCCTTCCTCTGTTTTGGCTTTTCTCTGTGCTCTCTGTGTCCTCTGTGGTGAAGTTCTTCTCTTCGCTTCTGTCTTTATCCGTGTTTCATCCGTGTTCGATCCGTGGCTAAAAATGATTTCTCTCCTCCCCCGCTTCGAAGCGTCATGTCGCGGCCAAACGAATTCGGCGGCCGGACAACCTGCCCAACCCGCCGTCGTCCCGCCACCCATTTCCCCCGCGCCCCTTGACACCACTTCTCTTTCGGAAGAAGATTGCGAGAATGGGGGGGAAGCCCACCCTGACGGGTTGAGACCGCTCGACCGGCGACCGGCCGTCCCCCACCGCACTCTTCCCAGGATGTCCCGGCGTGAAGGCGATCATCAGCGATATTCACGGCAACCTCGAAGCCCTCACGGCCGTGCTGGACGACATCAGCAAGCAAAACGTGGACGAGGGCATCTACTGCCTCGGGGACGTGATCGGGTACGGCCCGAACCCCCGCGAGTGCATCGACCTCGTCATGGACTGCAAGCTCGTCCTGCTGGGCAACCACGACCAAGGCGCCCTGTTCGACCCGGACGGGTTCAACCCGGCCGCCGAGCGCGCCATCATGTGGACGCGCGACCAACTCGAACAGCCGACGGAGGCCCGGCAAATCCGCGAGAAGCGCTGGGAGTTCCTCGCCGACCGGCCGCGGTCGTTCAAGGAGAACGGCAACCTGTACGTCCACGGGTCGGCCCGCAACCCGCTCAACGAGTACGTCTTCCCCGAGGACATTTACAACCAGCGCAAGATGGAAAAGATCTTCACGCTGGTGGACCGCTACTGCTTCCAGGGCCACACCCACGTCCCCGGCGTCTTCACCGAGGGCCTGCAGTTCCTGACGCCCGACGACGTGCAGATGGCCTACAAGCTCGACGGCAAAAAAACCCTGTGCAACGTCGGGTCCGTCGGCCAGCCCCGCGACCTCGACCCGCGGGCGTGCTACGTCCTGTATGACGGCGAGACGATCCGCTACCGCCGCGTCGCCTACGACTTCGAAGTGACCGTCCGCAAGATCTACGACACGCCCGACTTAGACAACTTCCTCGGCGACCGCCTGCGCGAAGGCCGGTAGCGGGGTCTTGGCGAGCCGACGCTGTCAGGCGTCGGGTGTTGCGCTGATGCCCACCACCCGACGCTCACAGCGTCGGCTCGCCTTGGCATTTCCTTAACCCTGTTTTTTCTCGCTTTCTAATGTCTTTCTCACCACCTCGCCGGTAGACTCCGGGTTGGATGCCCATTTTTGTCGGTTGCCCGTAACCTCTCCCATCTTTTTTGGAGTCCGATTGATGCGCAAGGCACTGATGGCCGCCGCCCTGATGGGCGGCATCGCGGCCCTCGCGGGCGGCATTTCCGCCCAACAGCCCGAACCGAAAAAGGGGGCCAAGGGGAACTTCGGCGACTTCGCCAAACTCCGGCCGATCTTCACGGCCCTCGGCTCCTCCCCGGCCAGCCTCTTGACCAACAAGGGCGTGCAGGAAGAGATCAAGCTCGACGAAGAGCAGGTCAAGACCCTGACGGAAAACACCAAGGCGCGCTTCGGCAACATGCAGGAGAGCATGGCCAAGATCACCGAAAAGGCCAAGCAACTCGACGGCGTGGCCGAGGACAAGATGGACGAGAAGGTGCGCGAAGTCTTCAAGGAAGAAATCGAGACCCCGATGAAGGAGGCCGAGAAGGTGCTGAAGCCGGAGCAGGTCAAGCGGCTCAAGCAGATCCACTTCCAGAACCGCGGCCTCGGCCTGTTCTCGGACGCCGAGTACGCCAAGGCCCTGAAGGTCACCGACGACCAGAAGAAGAAGGCCAAGGAACTCCAGACGGAGCTGACCAAGGACCTGACGGAACTCGGCGGCGGCCGGCCCGGCGGCGGCGGCCGGCCGATGCAGCCGTCCAAGGAGACGCAGGAGAAGATGACCAACCTCATCGACGAGGCCAAGGAGAAGGGCCTGGCCCTCCTGACCGACGACCAGAAGAAGACGTACAAGGGCATGGCCGGCGAGCCGTACAAGGTGAAGCAGGAAGGCAACCGCTTCGGCGGCGGCTTCGGCCGCCCCGGCGGCAACCGCCCGGCCCCGAAGAAGGACGACTGACCGGCCGATTTGATGCGTGACGGACGCGGCGGCGGCCCAGTGGGCCGCCGCTTTGCGTTTGGATACAGCAGGGCGAAGCCTAGTGGTCTGTCACACCTTAATTGTCGGGTAAACCGATTTCAGTTTCGTGCGAGCATCGTCGATCTTCATTTGCCAGTCGACGCCGCGTTGGGT
>JAYUGD010000169.1:0-6608 GCA_043767785.1 Zavarzinella sp.
TCCAAGACCAGCACGGGCGTCGGCATGCCGGCCCGGCGGATGGCCCGGCGGCGCTCGTCGTGCCGGGCTTGCGCCGTCGGCGGCTGCAACTGGGACAGCAGGTCCGGGGCCGGCGGGACGACGGGGCCGCCGGTCCGCGGCTGGCGCCGGGCCAAGAACAGGAACAGCAAGATCACCGCCAGCCCGGACGCCAAGGCGATCCACATCATCGGGTCGCCGATGGTGAGATTCGAGAGCAGGTTGGCCAGCGTTGGCATGGGAGGCTCGGCCGGGACGGGTGTCAGTTACGGGGGAACGGTTTCCCACGCTGTATTCTGGGACACTTTCCCGCCCGGAGCAAGAATAACTTCCGCCGGGCCGGGAATCGCCGCCCGGCGTAGAATGCCTTTATCAGCCAACATGAAGCGGGAAGCGGTCTGCACGATGGGCGGAGTGAACCCTTATACCGAAAAACCGGCCACGGAGCGGGCCACGAAGAAGTTCCGCGTCACGTTCCTCATTGAGGAGACCGGCGAGCGGAAAGTCTTCGAGGTCAACCCGGCCGAGATCCCCTACGGCCGCACCGGGCTGGAGGGGAGCATCCTCGACATTTCGGGCGCGGCCGGGCTGGAAATCGACCACGCCTGCGGCGGCGTGTGCGCCTGCGCCACCTGTCACGTGAAGGTCCGCGAGGGGCTGGACAGTTGCAGCCGGCCCACCGACGACGAGGAAGACCAGATCGACAGCGCCCGCGACGTGGAGGTGGACTCCCGCCTCAGTTGCCAGTGCGTCCCCAACGGCGCCAAGGACTTGTTGGTCGTCATCCCCAAGTGGAATAAGAATTTGGTGAAGGAACACTAACCAATTTCGGATTGCGGATTTCGGATTGCGGATTGAAAACCGTGTCCGTAAGTGTCTCTTTCCGAACGTGTCTTGAATCCGAAATCCGAAATCCGAAATCCGAAATTTGACGAGTTGCCGATGAATCTCCCGACGGGTTATCTCTTCGCCGGCGTCCACAGTGGGTTGCGGGCGACCGAGCCGGGCCGGCTGGATTTGGCCCTCGTGGTCAGCGAGCGGCCGGCGGCGGCGGCCGGCGTCTTCACCCTCAACCGCGTGGCGGCGGCCCCGGTCCGCCTCTGCCAAGAACGATTGCCCCGCGGCGACGCCCGCGGGTTCGTCGTCTGTTCCGGCAACGCCAACGCCTGCACCGGCGACCAGGGGATGGCCGACGCCCGCCGCATGGCCGAGCTGGCCGCCCAGTACATCGGCGGGACGGCGGAGCAAATGCTCGTCTGCTCCACGGGCGTGATCGGCCGGCTCATGCCGATGGCCACGATGGAGGCGGGCATCCCGGCGGCGGCCAAGGTTCTCTCGCCGTCGATTTCCTCCTTTGAGGAAGCCGCCAAGGCCATCCTCACCACGGACACGCGGATCAAGACGAGTTCCCGCCGGGCCGGCCCGCACGCCGTCGCCGGGTTCGCCAAGGGGGCGGCGATGATCGGCCCGAACATGGCCACCATGCTCGGGTTCGTGATCACGGACGCCGCCGTGCGCCCGGCCGACCTGCACGCGATGTTGAAGGCCGCCGTCGCGGAGACGTTCAACTGCATCAGCGTCGAGGGGCACATGAGCACGAACGACACCGTGCTGCTCCTCGCCAACGGCGCCGGCGAGCCGCTGGCCGGCGCCGCGCTGGCGGACTTCGCCGAAACCGTGCGGGCCGTCTGCTCCGACCTGTCGCGGGCCATCGCCGCCGACGCCGAAGGGGCGAACCACTTGGTCATCATCGACGTGGAGGGCACCCGCACCAACGCGGAGGCGAAGCAGGTCGCCAAGACCATCGCGGAGAGCGCCTTGGTGAAGACCGCCATCTTCGGCGCCGACCCGAACTGGGGCCGCTTCGTCTCCGCGGCCGGCTACTCGGGTGTCGTGTTCGAAGAGAGCGAATTAACGCTGTGGCTGGGCGAGACGGAACTCTACCGGGCCGGCACGCCGTTGCCCTTCGACGCCGCCGCCGCCAGCGCGTACTTGAAGCACAACCGCGAAGTGCATTTGAAATTGACGTTCACGCTCGGTGAGGGCAAGTGCCGCTTCTTCACCTGCGACCTGACCACCGAGTACGTGACGCTGAACGCGGACTACACGACGTAACTGATCGCCCGCGGCCCGCCCTGCCGCGGAAGTGTCTACTCAATCACGATCATCGTCGCACTGGCCGCCGGCAGGGTCAGCGTCACCGCCCCGTTGACGGCCTTGGCGTCCTTCGGGCACTCCTGCACTTTGCCCTCGGTCTCCTGGTCGAACCGCCAGACCCGCATACGGCCCTTGAGGCCCGGAAGGTCAATGGCGGTCTTGGCTTCGCCGGTCAGGCTCTTGTTCACGACGACGACGGTCGTCGCCCCGTCGCGGGACCGCTTGGCGGCGTACACGGTCACGTCTGGGGTGTTGCTGTCGGCCGGGACGAAGCGGTCGCCGAAGCGGCCGCCGCGGTCGTCGTAGTCGCGGAAGAGTTTCCACGCCAGTTCTTGCGTGCCTTCGGGCGTGTTCCAGATGAAGGCGAGATCGACCTTTTCGCGGGCCAGGATGCCCAGCACGTCGGCTTGGGCCAAGCCGCCGGTGATGTTGTCCGAGCCGCCGAAGTTGTACTCGCCGACGGCCAGTTCCATCGCCGGGTCGTGCTTGGCGATCCACTCCTTCGCCCGGCGCACCACCATCGCGGGGCCGCCGCCGGCCGCTTCTTTCGTCCACGATTCCGGGGTGTACGCCGGGTCCCACAGGTCGCGGGTCGTCCGCATGCGCAGTTGGTTGAACTTCAGGTCGCCGCCGTGACCCTCGTAAGGGTCGCGGCCCTCGTGGCGGGCCTGCGGGTACCAGTGCAGGTCGAACACGTCGATCAGCGGCTTGCCGTGCGTCTTGCGGTACTCGGCGCACTTCATCACGAACCACTCGCCGAGCGGCACACGGCCGTGGGCGTTGTAGTCGCGGTGCGTTTGGTACTGGTCCCCTCCCTCGTCGGCAGCGGAGTAGAACAGGTCCATCCAACCCCAACTGCAGAAGCCCGCCACCTTGGCCGACGGGTCTTCCCGCTTGATGGCCTCGGCGTACTTCACCGTCAAGTCCCACAGTTCGTCGTAGCCGACGGCCTTCTTGCGCACGTCGCGGTGCGTCAGGTGCCACAGCATCGGCTCGTTGTCCAGCACCCAGTACCGCACGCCGCGGCTATCCGCTTTGCCGGCCTGTTGTGACACGAACCGCACGGCCTCCGCGATGAACTCGGGGCCGACGGCGACGGACGTGTCTTCCGGGTCGTTCCAGGTGATCGTGCCGCGTTCGGCGTGGACGCCGTTGCCCACGTCCGCGTGGCCGGCCTCGGCCGCCTGCTGCTTGCCGTACTTGCGGACGGAATAGGCCGAGGAGTCGTGATCTTTCGAGACGTACCCGATCATCGGGATCGTCAGGTAGCCGGTCGCCCCGGCCTGTTGGTTGTTCTTGGCGAACTTCACGTAGCCGGTCTGTGCCAGATCGGCGATCTTGGCGCCGCCGTTCTTGAAGAACCAGTCCTTGCCGGCGTTGTCCGCGTTCACCTTCCAGTTGTGCCGGGTCGAGCGGTTGCCGCCCCAGCGCGTGACCGGGATGCCGTAGCGGCAGAGCTTGTCGGCCGGCAGGTCGCACACGCCGAAGATTTCATCGTGAATTGGGTAGGTCGGCTCGTCGAACTTCACGCGGGCGAGGGCGGTGAAACTTTCGCCGGCCGGGAACTTCGCCCCCGGCGGCCGCGGCGTGTCGAGGGTGAAGGCAATTTGGTCGATCTGGAACACTAGCCGTTGGGCGGCGTTGCTGGAGAAGTCGATGCCCCAGAGCTTCCGCAGGTTCAAGTCCTTGTTGGCGGCGAACTTGTCCAAGGGGAGGACGACTTTTCGCCACGTCGAATCAATGCGGGTCAGGGCGCCGTTGCCCACGACAGCCATCGGGTTGCTCACGGGGAGCTTCTGCGGCCGCTTGTTGCTGTCCATCAGGTGGACGGTCAGGTCGGCGTCCGGCCGGTCGGTCACTTGGCGGACGTAGAAGGTCAGGCTACGGTACTTGCTCACGTCGTCCCCGGAATCCTCCGGGAACCAGCCCTTCCAGTTCAGCCCGCAGCCCTTCCACCCGTCGCCCTCAAAGGTCAGGGTGATGGCCGTCCCGCCGTCGTGTCCGTCGCCGCCGAGGCCGATCATGCCGTCTTTGCCCCACGTCCGGCCGACCGGGTCGGCGGCGGACCAAACCAGCAGCGGGCCGCGGCCGTCCGCGACCTTGGCGACGGCCGTCGGCTCGGCGCCCTGTGTGGTTGGGGGGTCGTACTGCCCGCTCATCCACCAAAGGAGAAACACTTGGCCCAAGCAGAAGGCGAACAGGAAGGAACGCAGTCCCGGCATGTCGAGTCCTGTCAGGATGTACCGATTGATCCGGCGAGAGAGACACTGACGATTGGTCAAACCGTAGGACGGCTTCCCCGCGAGTGCAAGCCCGCACAGGGTGCGCGGCCGCGAAATTCTCCGCGACGCGCACAACCCGCACAACAGTTACCGCCAGTATAACCGGCACAGTCAAGCCGCCCGGCCCGGCGAAATCACGCCGCGGCACGAGTCTTCGCCTCACATCGGAGAGGATGTATCGGCTCGGTGAAATTTATGGGCGACGCAGAAGAGTCCGGATGTACCGAATGCCCGGATTCCGCTCAATGCGAAAAAATGTGGAAATCGTGACGGGCGGTCAGAATTGAGGCGAAGATGGGGCGAGTTTGCGGATGAGCAAAACCTTTTTTAGTCACGGATCGAACACGGATGAAACACGGATAAAGGCAGAAGCGAAGACAAGAACTTCACCACAGAGGACACAGAGAGCACAGAGAAAAGCCAAAGCCGAGGAAAGACATTTTCAAAAGTCTTCTCTCCTGTCTTTCCTCTGTGTCCTCTGTGGTGAAGTTCTTCTCTTTGCCTTTATCCGTGTTTTATCCGTGTTCGATCCGTGGCTAAAAATGTCTTTCATTATCGCCGCGTCATCGTCGGGTTCTCGGCTGGGACGATGCTCTTTTCCCAGCGCCGGGAATTACCCCAACCGCCGGGCTTTCTTACACTGCCCGGCCTCCGCTTGACAAAGCGGGGCGGCGCGGGCATAAGTGGGGACGGAAGTGGGACGCGGGTCGCCCACCGGAGGATTCAGCGTGAGAAGTCGGACGTGGGGCGCGGTATTCATCGGCGTGCTGCCGTTCCTCGGCGGGTGCGCCGGGATGAACAACACGGAGCGGGACGCCCGGACCGGCGCGCTCTTGGGCGCGGGGGGCGGCGCGGTCCTCGGCCAAGCGGCCGGCGGCCACCCGCTCGTCGGCGCCATCCTCGGGGCCGGGGCCGGCACCCTCCTCGGCGGGGCCGTCGGCAACGAGGAAGACAAGCGGGAGCGGGCCGACCTGCTCCAAGCGAAGAACGAGGCCGAGGCGAAGCAGGGCACGCCGCTCGGCCTGACGGACATCATCCAACTGGCCCAGAAGGACGTGGGGGACGAAGTCATCATCAACCAGATCCGCACCACGCACTCGACGTTTCAACTCTCCTCCGAAGACCTGCGATTCCTGAAGGAGAACAAGGTATCCGACCGCGTCGTCCTCGAAATGCAGAACCGCCGCCCGGACGCCCACCCGCCCGACGCCCCCGGTTACCCGCGCGGCCCGCGCTACATCTACGGCCCGCCGCCGCCGTATTACTTCTACGGCCCGCCGCCCCCGCCGCCGGGCATCGGCGTTGGGTTCGTGATCCGCTGACGGTTGGGCGTGCCCGCCGCTTCGATTCGGCCCGCCGACCGCGCGGGAGAAAACGGCGTCCGAAACCGTAGGATCACCTGAACGTCCCCCGACCAGGCCGAAAGGCCGTCCCTCCATGCCGGGCGCCGTCACCGTTGGAATGCGACTGATGACCCGCCGTCTCCTCCCCGCCCTGTTGATCCTCCCGCTGCTCGGGTGTCCGGAACCGCCGAAGCCGCCGACCGGGCAGGTGCGGGCCGAGACGAGCATCCCCGTCCCCGCGTTCACGCTGACGGAACGCCACGGCCAGAGCGTGACCAACACCGACTTGGAAGGAAAAGTCTGGGTCGCCTCGTTCGTGTTCACGCGCTGCACCGGGCCGTGCCCGCAAGTGACGGCGACGATGACGCGCCTCCAAGAAGAGTTGACCCTGACCGCCGAGCCGAACCTGCGGCTGGTGACGTTCACCGTGGACCCGGAGCGCGACACGCCGACAGAGTTGCTGGACTACGCCAAGAAGTTCCGGGCCGACGACAAGCAGTGGCTCTTCCTCACCGGCCCAGAAGCGACGATTCACCAGTTGCTCAAGGACGGCTTCAAAGTCACCGCCCAGCGCAGCCCTACGCCGACCCCCGGCGACGAGTTCGACCACAGTTCCCGCCTGGCCGTCGTGGACAAGGCCGGCCACATCCGCGGCTACTTCGACGGCTTTCGCGCCGACCAGAGCCACGACCCGGCCGGGGAGTTCGCGGCGAATCTGAATGCGTTGAAGGGGCTGGTGCGGGAGTTGTTGGCGGAGTAGGTGCGTGTCGCGCTGGCCGCGAAAGGCAACCTAACCCCCCGGCCCCCT
>JAYUGD010000170.1:0-6606 GCA_043767785.1 Zavarzinella sp.
TAGAGGACTTCCAGGTTCGCCTCGTCCTCGATCAGCTTCTGCTCGTTGATCTGCTGACGCAGGCCCTTGATCAGTTTCGGCTTGGTGACGCCGGTGACCTCGTTGTTCACCAGTTCGCGGTCGGTCAGGGCTTTCGAGTTCTCCTTTTGGGAGGCGTCGATGTCCAAGTAGGTTTGTTTGATGTCCGCCTCGTAGCCCGCGATGCTCTTGGCGTTGGCCCCGCTCGGGGCGGGGACGGGCTTGCGGGCGACCCGCGGGTCCACGTTCAGGAAGCCGGTCGCCGGGTCGGTCGTCAGTTGTAGGACGGCCGGTGAGGTGTCGGGGCCGTTCTGCACGAGGATCAACTGCGTGGTGTAGAACGACCGCCGCGGGAAGCGCTGGGCCTCGAACAGCACGACACTGCCGTAGTTGCTCGTCCAGCGGTAGTAGGCGCGGTTCATGGCGCCCGTCAGGTCTTCGGCCTTGGCCTGCTGCCGGTCGAAGACGCCGGGGTCTTCCTTGTCCGCGGACTTCCAGTTGATCTTCTGCGTGTACACGCCGATGGCCCACGTCAGCATGCCGATGCTGAGGACGGCGTGAAACATGACGAGCATTTTGCCGATGAAACCCATCGCACCCTCATTTCGGATTTCGGATTTCGGATTGCGGATTCAAAACCACCCACCCGACGCGAGGGCCGCCGGCCGGTTGGGTTTTCAAATCCGCAATCCGAAATCCGCAATCCAGTCCCCCGGTCAGCTACCCAACTCCAGCCGCCGCAGTTCCTTCTCCAACGACAGCAGCGCCTCTTGGGCGTTCCGCAAATCTTTTTGCACCCTGAAGAGACTCTCTTGCGACTTCTTCAGGTTTTCCAGCGCCACCTTGGCGGCCTCCTGGCCTTTCTCCAACTCGTCCTTCAGCTTGTCCCGCTCGGTGACGCGCTCGCCCAAGAGCCGCTTGTTCTCGTCGGTGATGGCGACTTGCTGCTTGAGTTGGGCGTCCACGGTCGCCCACTGCGAGTAGAGGAACAGCGCCCGCTGCACGCGGGTCTGGTACTCGCTCTCGAAGGCGCTCTGCTCCTCGGTGATGACGGCCAACAGGCGGTTGGCCGCCTCGGAATACTCCGTCGCCTGCAACTCGGCGGCCCGCACGTACTCGGTCAGCCCGACCACGGTGACGACGCGGGTGTGCCACGCCTTCCGGTCTTCCACGGCGGTGTTGTCGTACACGCGGTGCGTGTCGATGTGGTACAGGATGTGGGCGATACGGCGGGCTTTCTCGCCCTCGGGGTTGTTCCCCTTCGCGTCCTTCCCCTCGGCGGCGGGGGCCTCGGCCTCCTCGAATTTCTGAGTCAAGAGGGCCGTGGCCGCGGTGGTGACGCTCTCGGCGAGTTTGAAGTCGGCGCCGGGGGCGATCAGGTTCACCAGTTCCGTGAGGGCCGTCTTCTCGGCCGCGACGCCGGCCTTGCCCAGCACATACTCCAGCACGCTGGCGCGGGCGGCCTCCACGTTGGCCTTGGTCGAAAGCGGGTTCACCGCGAGGTCGGCCAAGTGCTTGAACCCGTCCGGGTCGCCGGGGGCGGCCCCGGCCAAGTTCTGCTTGGCGGCGTCGCCGGCGCCGGGTTTTGCCGTGTCCACGACGGCGTTCGCCAACTTGCGGGCGTTCTCCTCGGCGTCGGGCCCGCCGCCGGCCCCGTGCCCGATTTCCCCCTTGATGAGCCGGGCCACGGCGTCGCGGGCGCCGAGGATTTTCGAGGTCTGCGCCTCCGGCGGCGTAATGGTCTGCGGGTCGCCCAAGGCGGCGACTTCCACCAGCGCCTTGAGGGCGGCCACTTGGGACGACGTGCGGGCGGCGTACGGCAAGTCCGGCCGGGCGAGTGAGGCACGGTCCGGGGCCAGAACGTCGAACACGGCATTGACGCCGTCCCGCTCGGCCCCGCCGCGGGCGAGGTTTATCGTGTAGGTCCGCAGGAGGTTGTTCTTCGCCGGGCCGTCCGCGGCGGTGATCAATCCCATCACCTTGTCGCGGACGCGCTTCACCTCGGCCGTCTGGTCGGCCACGGGTTCGCCGCCGAGGAACTCGCCGCCGGGGGGGACGAGTTTGGCCAAGGTGGCCTTGGGGATGGTCGAGACGAACGTGTTCTGGTTGACCGAGAAGACGAACGGCACGCTCTCGGAATCCATTTCGCCGGGAGAGGCCGGCGGGGCGACCGGCAGGCCGCGGCGCTGGACTTCGCCGCGGAACTCGGCGAACGTGAGATCCTGGCGCTTCTGCCAGTTCTCCGTGGAGAAGTAGAGGAACGCCCCGGCCGCCAGGAGATTCAGGACGATCAAGATCTTGCCGAGACCGCTCATGGACCGCCCCTCCCGCCGCCGGCGACGTGACTTCCCCACGGGACATTCTGGCGGCCGCGTCAACAACCCGCCTGGGGACGCGCCGCTGCCTGCCGCAACCGCCCGAATTTCCCTATCTTGTGATCTTGACCGCTCGCGGGCCGTCTGACAAGCGAATTCGCCCACGAACCGCGCCGCGGGGGCCACTGACTGAGGGTGCTGGCGAGTCTGCGGATTCGGCCGAGTCGGCCGATTGTGTGCTATGTAAGGGATACGCTGCCGACCGACCTCGCCTTGGTTTTCACAATCACGCCAGATTCCGGTGGGAATGACACGCCGGGCCGGGTTATGATAAACCCGTGGCCCGCTCGACCCGCCCGGGCCAGGAGAATGTGCCGGATGCCGCCTCTCGACGCCAAAGCCGCGATCCCGCAACAGTTCGGCGCGTACGATGTCCTTTCCAAGATCGCGGAAGGCGGCATGGGGGCCGTCTACAAGGCCAAGCACCGCCTCACCGGCGAGTTGGTGGCCATTAAAGTGCTGCCGCCCAGCACGGCCAAGAACCCCGTCCTCGTCAAGCGGTTCGAGCAGGAGTTCAAGGCCGCCGCCGCCATCAACCACCCCAATGTCGTTCGCGGCATCGAGTACTGCGGGACCGGCGCCGCCCCGTTCTTGGTGATGGAGTTCGTGGACGGCGAGTCGCTCGGGGCGCGGATTGACCGCGAGGGGGCCATGCCCGAAGACCAGGCCATCCGCCTCCTCGCCCAAGTGTGCCAGGGGCTGCACCGGGCGCACAAGCAGAAGATGATCCACCGGGACGTGAAGCCCGACAAAATCATGATCACGGCGGACGGCGTCGCCAAGCTGACCGACCTCGGCCTTGTCAAGAACGAGGACGACGAGATGAACCTGACCAAGACCGGCCGCGGGCTGGGCACGCCGAATTTCATGGCCCCGGAGCAGTTCCGCAACGCCAAGAACGTGGACGTACGGTCGGACATTTACAGCCTCGGGGCGACGCTGTACACCGTGCTGACCGGCGAGGTGCCGTTCGGCCGCGTCGGGCCGCTGGACTGCTGGATGCGCAAAGTCCGCAACGAGCTGACGCCGGCCCGCGAGTTGAACCCCGCCATCAGCGAGCGCGTGGACTGGGCCATCCGCCGGGCGATGAGCGGCGACCCGGCCCAGCGGCCGGCCAGTTGCAAGGAGTTCGTCGAAGACCTCACCGGCGTGAGCATCCGCCCGCCCGCCCAGCACGGCGACCCGCCCCCCGCCGACTTGTGGTACTTGGTGTACTTGGACGACGAAGGGGCCAAGCACACGGTGAAAGGGACCGCCGAAGGCATCCGCCGGGCGTTGAAGGAAGGGCTGTTGGGGGACGCCTCGAACATCCGGGCGGCCCGCAGCAAGACGGCCCAATTCCTCGGCCTGCACAACTACCCGGAGTTCCGGGACTTAATCATCGAGCCGGCCCCGCTGCCGGCCCCGCCGCCGTCGCCCGCGAATCAGCAATCCCTGCGGCAAACCGTCGGCCCCGGCGCCCCGACGCCCCGACGGCCGGACCCGGAAGCCGTGGACTACGCCAACAAAGCCCGCATGGTGTCCGACCCCAACGCCCCGACCACGGCCCACGAGCCAGTGGACCCGAACGCCGTGATGGCCCCGCGCCCGCACCTGCGCATGGGCGGCCGACGGCCCGCCGCCAAAGCAGAGCCGGCCAAGAAAGGCCCCGACTGGATCATGTGGGCCGTCGTCTTGGTCGTCGCCTTGGGCACCTCCGCGGCGGCCGTGGTGTTGTTTGGGAAGTTGAAGCTGTGAGGGGGGCGGGTCGTCTTTCGGCGTGCAGGGCCGATGAACATAGCCCAGCCCGCCGATGTTACCAAGGCTCAAACGTGAGGCCTTCATATCGACCATCGTGCGCGCCGACATCAAACACCTTAGCCGGTTTACTGAATTAAGGCTTCGCTTGCCCGCGCAGGGCCGCGGGGACGGCGGCCGGCGCGGGTTCGCCCCGGACGGTCGGCAGGGCGTAGATGTCAACGGCGGCCGGGATCGCCGGAATCGCCGGAATGGAAGGGGCGGCCGGGGTCGGCGGGACACTCGGCACGGCCGGGACCGCGACCCGGTAGTCCACGAGCGTGGCGACTGGCGCGGGCGCCGGCGAGCGGGCCAACTCGCCCGCCAGGCGCGTCCTCATTTCGTCCAAGCGGGTTTGCGTCGCGATCACCCGTTGCATCTCGTCGTCCACGGCGCGGAGCATCTTCTGCTGATTGGCTTGGATCTCACGAATGTACGTCTCGGCGCGGGCCGCCGAAATCGCGTCCGGCGCGGCGGCCGCCGGCCGGGCTGTCACCTCGGGCGACGAAGGCGCCACCGGCGCCGGCTTGGCGGGCGGCAAATAGTCTGCCGGCGGCACCTGCGTCGCGTGAATCGGGGCCGCCGGCTCGGGCGGTTGGATCAGCGTGACCGGGATGGTCGTGGTCTGGGCGGGGGCGGACGCCAATTGTTGGCCCGCGTCGGCGTGCGGTTGCAACGACGCCAGGCGGGGGTCGCCGGGGCGGAGAATTTCCCCCCGCGTTGAGTCACACCCCGCACCCGCCATCCAAAACACCGGCCCCGCGAGCAAGGCCATCGCAATCCGTGACATGGTCAAGCCCCGTATTCGAGAAACAATCGGCACATACCTCTGTATCCGTAATGATCGGCACGCCGGGGCGGGCAAATGAAGTGGGATTCGGGGAATCGCGCGGGCGCGGGCGGTTGCACGGCTTGCGCCGCCGTGACCCGACGCGGGCGAATGCGAGAGATGCGGTCGCCGGCAACGACGACGCCGCGGGGGCGTGACGAACCCTTTGGCCCGTCACGCCCCCGCGGCGTGTGACTCGGCGCTGTCGCGGCGGGTCAGTTCTTGTTCGAGAGTTGCTTCACGATCCGGTTGAGTTCCAAGATTTCCCGGTTCAGTTGTTCCATCTGTTGGATCATCTGCTCCGGCGTCGTCCCCGGGTCGGTCGCCGAAATCTTCGCGGCGGACAGCGGCATTTGCGTCGGGCCGGTTTGGCGGACGGGGGCTTGCGTGGCCGGCGTGGCGTCGCGGTCCGGCAGTTGCTTAAGGCGGGCCTGGCGGAGCGTCCCTTCGAGTTGCGTCAGGGATTGCATGTCCGCGTCCTGCATGGCCCGCAGCGCGGAAAGCGTGGCCAGCTTCTTTTCCAGGGTCTGTTGGAACGCCCGCGAGTCGGCGGCTTGGGCGTTCAACAGAGATTCCAAGTGGTACAGCGTCGGCTCCGTCCCGGCCTTCGGGGGCGCCATGCTGATTTCCGGCAGCGGGGTGGGCAGCGTACTCGGGAAGTCCGGCGTCTGGGCCGGGGCGTAGCCGTGGCCGCACTTCGTGCAGTTCGGGTTTCCGCACGACGGGGCGGCCGGCTTACAGGCGGGCTTGAACAGGCAGGGCAGGCGGCACTTGGTGCAGTGCGGGTCGCCGCACGTCGGGGCGGCCGTCTGACAGACGGGGGCGGGGGTCGCGCACACCGGCTGTTGGCAGACGGGTTTCTGGCAGACGGGCGTCGAACAGGCCGGTTGCCGCGCGCAGGCCGGCGCGGGATTGCACTTCAGGCAACTGGCCCCGAGCGGGCAGGACTTGCCGTGCGTGTTCCAACCGCAGTCGCGCGACTGGACGTTGCCGCTGACGAGGACGTATTGCTTGTCGCGGATGCACAGCCGTTGCAGCAGCCGGTTCCAGCAGCAATCCTTCGGCCCGCCGTCCACCGGCATGCAGAATTGCGCGGTCCGCGGCCCGCAGGCGTCGGGCTGGCAGTCGGGTTGCTGCGCGAGGCTCATGCCGGGTATCGCCAGCAGGACGCCGGCGAGCCAAGCGAGACGAGAGGTGGTCATTCGACATCATCCCTGAAAAGAAGACACACGTTACCCCTTTCATTCGGCGTGGGAATCCGGGGCAAACAGGCAATTGACCGCCAACCCAATCCGCTCCGCTTGCGGATGTCCGCACAATTGACACACCCGCCCCAGACCGCCGATTTTCTGCCGTATTCTTGTCGCGTTTGACGGACGGGGGCTTGCGAAGGTGAAGATGTGAAGATTTGCGTGGCCGACAAGTGCTCGCATGCGCCGCACCGGCTCACGGCCAAGCCCTCCCCATGAGCCACAATCTGGTTGGTGTTTGATGTCTTTAGCTCCAACGGAGCGTCCGCTTGTAGCCAGGCCCGGAAGGGCCTGGTTCACGTGGGCAAAAATGTTTTCAAGCCCTGAAGGGGCGGCCGGAACAGTGTTCCAGTTCCGG
>JAYUGD010000171.1:0-6597 GCA_043767785.1 Zavarzinella sp.
TCGCTGCCGTGAATGACGTGCCGGTGGCAACGGGCGAGAGCTACAACGGGACGGAAGATACGCCGCTGACGATCTCAGCGGCGGCCGGCGTCCTCGCGAATGACACGGACGTGGAGACCACCCCGCTGACGGCCGTGCTGGTGGCGGCCCCGGCGACGGGGTCGTTGACGCTCAACGGGAACGGGGGCTTCAGTTACACGCCCGCCCTCAACGTCAACGGGGCGGTGACGTTCACCTATAAGGCGAACGACGGGGCCGCGGACTCCAACGTCGTGACGGTGACGATCAACCTAGCGGCCGTCAACGACGCGCCGACCGCGGCAGCCGACAATTACAACGGCACGGAAGACACGACGCTGGTCGTGCCCTTGGCCAGCGGACTCCTGACGAATGACTCGGACGCGGAAAATGACGCGCTGACGGCGATCTTGGTGGACTCGCCGGCGTCCGGCAGCCTGTCGTTCGGCGCGAACGGGAACTTCAGCTACACGCCGGCCCCGAACTTCTTCGGGACGGACACCTTCACCTACAAGGCGACCGACGGCGTGGCCGACTCGAACGTCGTGACGGTGACGATCACCGTCAACGCCGTCAACGACCCGCCGACGCTGGACGCCCTTCTCGACTTGCCCCTCTCCGAGGACGCCGGGCTGAAGACAGTTTCCTTGTCCGGCATCGCCGCGGGGGGCGGGGAATCGCAGACGCTGACGGTCACGGCCGTTTCCGACCCGCCGGCGCTGATTCCGAATCCGACTGTCTCGTACTCTAGCCCGGCCGCGACCGGGAGCATTTCGTTCACGCCCGTGGCCGACGCCTTCGGCACGGCCCTCGTCACCGTCACGGTGAACGACGGGGTCACGACGAGGAGCCGATCGTTCACCGTGACGGTCACGGCCGTGAACGACACGCCGAGCTTCACGAAGGGGGGCGACGTCTACGTGCTGAAGAACGCCGGCCCGCGGACGGTGACGCCGTGGGCGACGGCCGTCAGCGTCGGCCCGCCGGACGAGTCGGCCCAGACGCCGACGTTCCTGGTGACCGCCGACAACACGGCCCTGTTCGCCGCCGGCCCGGCCGTCGCCGCCGACGGGACGTTGACGTTCAGGGCGGCCACGGACGCGGTCGGTGAGACGGTCGTCCACATTCGTTTGCAAGACACCGGCGGCGGGGCGGACACCAGCGCCGAGCAGACGTTCCGCATCTCCATCGGATTGAACCGGGCGCCGACGCTCGACGGCTCCGGCGCCCCGGCGCTCACGCCGGTCGCCAGCGACTCGACGAACCCGCTGCCCACCGCCGTCGGCGATTTCGCGGCCATCGGGGCGGCCGACGCGGACACGGGCACGGCTCTCGGCGGGGCCGCCGTCACCGCCGCCGACACGACGCACGGCCGGTGGGAGTTCTCGATCAACGCCGGCCAGACGTGGCAGACACTCGCCCCGGTGAGCCTCGCCGCCGCCCGCCTGTTGCGGCCGCAAGACCTCGTCCGCTTCTTCCCGACCACTCCCGCCGGCTATGTCGGCAAGGCCACCCTCGGCTACCACGCCTGGGACCAGTCGGGCGGGAACGCGGGCGACATCGTGAACCTGACGGGCCAGACCGGCGGGTCCACGTCGTTCAGCGACGGGGCCGGGACGGCCACTCTGCGTGTGGCCCCGGTCTTCGCCGACCAACCGGAAGACAAGACGCCCGGCGGCAAAGCCGTCGGCGCCCGGCCCGGCGTCGCGGACGCGGACATCCCGGTGCAGAAACTGGGCATCGCCGTCATCGGCGCCGGCGGGCCGGTGGCCGGCCGGTGGGAGTTCTCGCTCAACGGAAAATCGTGGAAGAAGTTCGCGGCCCTCGACCCGGCCCACGCGACGTTGTTGTCAAGCACGTCCAAGGTCCGCTTCGTCCCGGCGAAAGACCAATACGGCGACGTGTTCCTCACCTACCGGGCGTGGGACCAGACGGCCGGCAAGGCCGGCGCGACAGCCGACCTGACCGCGGCGGCCAGCGTCGGCGGGGCGACGCCGTTCAGCGAAGTGGTCGATTACCTGTTCACCCGCGTGGCCCCGGTTAACGACCGACCGGCGCTCGACGTGGCCGCCGTCACCACGCTGACGCGCGTGCCGCCGACCGCCACGGACCCGGCGGGCGACCTCGTCTCGGCCATCGTCGGGGCGACGGTGACGGACGTGGACCCCACGGACATCCCCGGCCTCGCCGTCACGGCCGCCGGCAAGACGGGCGGTACGTGGGAGTACAGTCTGGATAACGGCGCGTCGTGGATTCCCGTCCTGACCGGCCCGCCCGGCCCGAAATTGCCGGCCCTATCGGCGGCGAGCGCCCTGCCGCTCGGCCCGGACGACCGGCTGCGATTCGTGCCGACGTTCGGCGTCTCGGGCACGAGCACGCTCTCGTACAAGGTGTGGGACGGCTCCAAGGACGCGAAGGGAATCTCGAGCGTGCATGGCGTGCGGGCCAACACGAATGTCGGGACCGCCTTCAGCGCCGGCAAGGAGACGGCCACGTTGGAAGTGACGGATGACCCGGCGAACGCGAACACCGCCCCCGCGTTGAACGCCACTGGGCCGGTGACGTTGACTGCGGTGGCCGAAGACACGGTCGCCAAGGGCCCGCCCGCAAACACGCCCGCCGGCAACTTTATCTCCGACCTGCTCTCGGATGTTACGGACGCGGAGGACACGGCGAACCCTGTCGCCAAGCGAGGGGCCGCCATCACGAGCCTGTCGGGCGCGGCCACCGGCGTCTGGCAGTTCTCGTCCGACGGGAAGACGTGGAAGCCCGCCGGCGCCGTCTCCGTGGGGAACGCCCTATTGCTCCGCGACACGGACCGCCTGCGCTACCTGCCGGCCAAGAATTTCACCGGAACAGTAACGGTCACGTTCCGGGCGTGGGACCAGACGCGCGGCACGGTCGGCGGGCGGGCCGGCCTCGCCGTCCCTGGCACGACCGGCGGGGCCACGCCGTTTAGCGCCGGCGTCGGGACGGCCACCTTGGCCGTGACGGCGACGGACGACGCCCCGACATTAAGCACGAAGCCGACCCCGACCCTCACGACCGTCCTCCTCGGCGATCTTGACCCGGCGGGCGACATGGTTTCCCGCCTGCTTGGCACGGCTCTGACGGACCCGGACGCCAACGCGCTGCAAGGCATTGCCGTCGTCGGCGCCCCGTCTTCGCACGGCATATGGGAATTTAAGTCGGGCGCCGGCGCTTGGGTTCCCTTCGACACCGCCACAGGGATCTCGTCCGCCCACGCCTTATTCCTGCAAGACACGGATCGCGTCCGGTTCAAGCCGACATCCGGGTTTAAGGGGAAAGTCAGCTTCCTGTACTACGGGTGGGACCAATCGGCCGGGCCGGTGGCCGCGCCGACCGGGCGCTACGGGCGGACCGCGGATTTCGGCACGGCCGTGAGTAAGGCGAAGGAGACGGCGACGGTGATGGTGACCGCCGCCAACACCCGCCCGGTGTTGGACACGAAGCCGGACGTGCGCGTGCCGGCCGTTCCCACCACGGGCGCCGGGAACACCGACCCGGCGGGGGCGACGGCCGGCGCTTTGCTCGGCACGGCCGTCACCGACCCGGACGCAGGCGCCCTGCCGGGCATCGCCGTCACGGGTGTAGACAACTCGAACGGCGTGTGGCATTATTCCCTCGACAACGGAGCGAATTGGCTCCCCGTCGCCACGGTCGCCACTCCCATCGCCAAGGGCAAGGGCTTGCGGCTGCGTTCCTCGGACCTCATCCGCTTCAAGCCGACCGGCGGCTTTATCGGGTCCGCGACGTTCACGTACAAGGCGTGGGACCGGAGCGACGGCGGAGCCGCCGGCACGCAGTCGGCGACCAATACCCTCGCGTTCAGCACGGCGTTCGAGACCGCCACCGTGGCCGTCAACACCGCCCCGGCCGTGACGTACTGAGCCGGGGCCGAATTCATCCCCGGCCCGAACGGCTCAACGCCTCCGCCATCGCGCGCGACCGATCAGATCAATCAAAGTCGTGCCGGCCGGTTCTTCCTTGCGGGGGCCGGAAGCGGATCGTCCACTCGATCTTTTCATTCCGGAACGCCGATGGCCGGCCGTCGTCAACATCAAGGAGATCGTCTTGCGGTTACTCTTCCCAATCCTTTGCAGCGGGCTGTTCCTCGCGGCCGGTTCGGGCTGCGACAAAGTCCAACGGATGACACAACAGGCGGCCGCCCCGACGGCCGGGCCGAGCGCTTCCGACACTTCCGTCACGCTGGACCAAGCCCGGAAGGGCTTCAAGACCACGCTGACGCGCACCGACCGCACGCCCGCCCAGCCGCCGCCGCCGCCCGCCGGCGTGTTCCAACTCGTCCGCTACGACGCGGCGCCGGGGAAGATGGCCGCCTACGTCTCGCCGGACCCGAAGGACGGCCGGAAACACCCGGCCATCGTCTGGATCACCGGCGGCGACTGCAACTCCATCGACGAGGGGAGTTGGCGGACAGCCCGGCCGCGAACGACCAGACGGCGGGCCAGTACCGCAAGGCTGGCCTCGTGATGATGTTCCCCGCCCTGCGCGGCGGCAGCGGCAGCCCCGGCGTAAAGGAGTGGTTCCTCGGCGAGATCGACGACGTGCTGGCGGCCGCGGAGTTCCTGCGGAAGCAGCCCTATGTCGATCCCGACCGCGTCTACTTGGGCGGCCACAGCACCGGCGGCACCGTCGCCCTGCTGGCGGCCGAAGTCCCCAACCCCTTCCGGGCCGTCTTCTCCTTCGGCCCGGTGGACGACGTGGCCGGCTACGGGCCGGAATACAACGCCTACGCGCCGGCCAACGGCCAAGAAGCGCGCCTGCGCTCCCCCGGCTTCTGGCTGTACGGCGCCAAGAAGCCGACCTTCGTCATTGAAGGCGGGCGGCGGGGAAATTCCGACTGCCTGCAAAACATGGCCCGCGCGACCAAGAACCCCAGCCTGCACTTCTTGGAAGTGAAGGCCGCCGACCACTTCAGCGTGCTGGCGCCGGTCAACAAGCTGATCGCGGCGAAGCTCATGCAGGACACCGGGCCGACGTGCACCGTGGAGATCACGCCCGAGGAAGTGAATAAGGCGTTCGGGCGGTGACGGGCTGAGGGGCTGCTGAAAATTGGGAACGGGGTGACTGATGCCCATTCACGACTGGATTCGCATCGACTCCGCGACGTACCACGCTTTTCACCAAGCGTGGACGGTTGAGATGAACAACGCCCTGAACAGGGGAATTCTGCCGCTTGACTACCTTGCCGTGGTTGATGAATCAGCGACCAATCCGGAACCAGACATCGTCATCTCAGAAGCGACCTGCCCGCTGCGAACCACATGTATGTCCGCGGTGGAATTCCCGCCACAAACACGGCAGGTTGGCCGAGCCGACTTGCGATCTGCGGCCTGCGCCCGGAAGGCGAACTGCATTGCCGTCCGCCATCAGCTCGGCCCGGTCGTGGCGGTCATCGAAGTCGTCTCGCCGGGCAACAAGGACAGCCGGCACGCGATGCGGTCATTCACGGCGAAAGCCGTCGAGTTCTTGAGCCAAGGGGTCAACCTCGTCGTGATCGACGTGTTCCCCCCCACGGGAAGCGGTCGTCTCGGTCGGGAAGCCGATCCTCACGCGGAGCGTGAGGAGTACACGGGGCGACCGATCAAGATCAATCTTGGCCGCGTGCGGTATAGCAGGGCCACGGCTTCCGGACGGCCCTTGCCTAGCACGCACCCCTTGCCTAGCACGCACTCCCTCTGTCGGGCAACCGTTGGTCGGCGTCAACCTCCGTGTTCGGGGAGCGCCTGCCCACAGTGGTAGCATTTCGTGGCGGCGGCCGGGCTGAGGCCGCCACAGGCGACGCACCGCTTTTTCGGGGCCGCACCCGGGTCGAAGATTCGCGGTCGCGGTTTCGTCAACTGATCGCTGGACGCCCGGAGGCGGAAGCCGAGGAGCAACAGGAGCAAGCCGACCGCGACGGAAGCGCCGGCCCCGATGTATATCCCCTTGATTTCTTCTTTTGGGGCCATCTCCGCGGCGATGGAAGTGATGTAAAACGAGCCAAGCCCGCCGACGGTCGCCGTCAGGCCGGCGACGATCAGGAGCCACGCGATGATGTTGCGGGTCATGGGAGTAACCTTTTCCTTCCGCCTGCGCTGAAGATTGCCGCCCGGCCACCGGGGCCAATGGCTCAGGAGCCTCGTCGACCAGTTCCGTCAAAACAACCCACGCGATGTTGTTGGGGTCGGCCAACAGGCCTATCCACACGTCCCGGTGCCGGAGGAAAGGTTTTCCTCGGCGCTAATCAAGGGCACCCGGTACGTCGCCACGCCATGACGACTCTGCCCCACGCGGGCGCCCTCACTCTTCACTATCTTCCCACTCGTCAAGCAGGTAGGACGTGGGGGCATCATCCAGAATGTCCAGATGAAGCACATAAAATTTCTTTTCAAGATGCGCCTTCAAAGATGTGTCGAGGATGTCGATTGCATCTTGGGTTGGTTCGCCATCATTCATCTCTGCCTGTGAAAATGAAAACTGTAAGCGCAGAGAAACTGTGTGTTCCCCGTCCGCTGTTGGTCCTGAATCTTCAATCCATTCTAGCTTGTTGAC
>JAYUGD010000172.1:0-2319 GCA_043767785.1 Zavarzinella sp.
GCCGCTGGGCCACGCGGAGGCGCGGTGTCTTCACCTCGCCCCGCGCTTCGCGGGGAGAGGTCGCGGCGCTTCGCCGCGGGTGAGGGGTCTTAGGTTTTGTCTTCTCAATCACCCCACGACCAACTGGTCGCACAGCACGAAGCTGGCGGAGTGCCGCGGGCCGGCGTCGATGTGCTGGATGCCGCGCAGGTAGGTCATGTCGTTTTGCAGCGCGGTATCGCCGTGGCCGCTGGCCAGGAACTCCATCACGCCCAGCCGCGCCACGATCCAATCCGGGAAGTAGCCGAGCAGGGCGTACGTGAGGTTCGTGCCCGAGCCCTTGGTGCGGGTCGCGGAGACTTGGGACGAGCGGACGACCTTGGTGCCGAACAGTTCCGTCGGCCGACCTTCACCCACGGACCGCGTCGGTCGGAACACGAACGCGCCTTTGCCATCGGCAGCGCTCACCGCATCGGTTCGGCGATTCATCAAAGCGGCGAACATCGCCTTGCGGAACAGCCACGCCGTCGGGGCATCGACCGCATCGGGCAACTTGCTTTCCATCAAGGCAACGTCTTCCGGTTGGAAGGTGTTGCCGTTGGTGCCGACGGTGCTCGCGGTGTGGCCGACGATGCCGGCGTACGTGGTGAGCCCCGTGATTTGCGTGCCGCCGGTGCCTTCCAGCATCGCCAAATCGGCTTTCAAGGCCGCGGCCCGAGCCATGTCGAAGCGGATGAGCCCCTCGGCGGACGGGCTGGCGAACCGCAGCAGTTCGTTGTTCAGCTTCACCAGCACGCCGAGTTTCTTCGCCTGCAAATCGAGGTTGCCCGTGGCGGGTTGCGTCTCGGTGATGGCGTTGCCTTCGCCGACCCAGTACGCCGTCGAGCCGCCGGTGAGCTTGGGGAATTGCACCCGGCCATTGGGCGGCAGCGCGATCTCCTGCGCCCCTGCGGCCGCGAACGCTTCGAGGTTGCGCTGCAAGTCGATCAACTCCCCGAGCATCGGCAACCCGACCAGCGTGCCGCCTTCGGTGTCTCCCTGCGTGCCGAGGGCTTTGCGGAGAAACTGCCCGGTTTTCCGCCCGATCCAGCCCGCTTCGTCGGGGTCGAACCGGTTCGCCTGGGCCGTCATCTTTTGCCGCAACTCGTCCCGCAGCCGGAACCCCTGCGGCTCGAACACCGGCAAGTGCGCCGACGCCAGCGGCACCAAGAACGACTGCGCCCCGTGGTGCGGACTGAACCCGTACGCGGCGTACAAATCCCGCAATTGATGGTGCGTGTGGATCTCTTCCTTGGCCTGATCGGCCCCGACGGACCCGAGCGCGAACGCCGCGGCCTTCAAGACCGAGTAGCCCGCGGAATCTTGGCCGACCGGCCCCGCGGTCACCCACGGCACCCGCCGCCGGGCCGCCTTGTCCACGGCGGTCGCCGTTTCGGTTTCGATGAATTGCACGAGTTCGTCGCGCGTTTGAAACGTGTCGGGCATGGTGATCTCCTGGTGTAAAAATGAACTGGTTAGCCGCGACGCGAATGCGGAGCGCGGGGGAACCGCGTGCCGTCCAATGCGGCGGGAAGTTCAATCGCTCGACTCCGTCTCGCGGCTAACCGACGACGAGCGGCGCCAAAACGTCGCGCGTTCGCCAGTACTTCCCCCCGCGGTCGTCGGGAACTTGCATCAACCAATCGCGGAGCACGACGTCTTTGACCAAACCCTTTTCCAGGGCTACCGTGACCGCACCGGGGTTGTCGGGAATCGGCACCGCGGAGTATTCGAGCAAGTCCCACTCTTCGACCCGCAGGCCGTCTTTCAGTCCCGGTCGCGGAATTCGCTTCGCGCGCCGCGGCACGAACCCGATCGACCAGCCGCGTAAAATGCCCTGTTCGTAGAGGGTGAACACGTCCTCCGCGAACGGCACCCCCTGCGCGAACCGCGTCTCGGCGACGATCCGATTCGGCTGCACGTCGATCCACTGGCAGATCCCGATCGGCGGGCACCGCGACCGGTCGTGCGCCCAGAGCACCACGGGGTTCAGCAAATACTCGTCCACGTTGCGAACCCCCGTGGGGATGACCACGTCCCCCGAGCGGTCCGGGTCGATGGTGGTAATGACGCCGCGCACCAGCAGTTTCGCGGCATCGAAGTGGAGCGTGCGCGCTCCGGGGTCGGCACGGGTCATGGGCATGGTGCGTTGTCTCCTTGGGGAAGATGACAGGGTGTGAGGGTGTGAGGGTGTGAGGGTGTGAGGGTGTGAGAGTGTGAGAGTGTGAGAGTGTGAGAGTGTGAGAGTGAGAGAGTGAGAGAGTGAGAGAGTGAGAGAGTGAGAGAGTGAGAGAGTGAGAG
>JAYUGD010000173.1:0-2318 GCA_043767785.1 Zavarzinella sp.
GGCCCGCCGTCGCGCGAGCAAAAGAAGCACGGCAGGAAGTCCTCGCCACCGGTCGTCGGCTTTTATGCTGGGTAGTTCTCGCGGAGAGCGAACTCTCGATCCCCGGACTCAAAAGGCCGACTTTTCCGTTCGCGATGGTCGTCTTTACCTTCGAGAATTTTGGCTCCGAACTGCCGTTGTTGTTGTCAAGAGTCGCCGAACGAATCAGGGGGTATGGGAAGGTTGAACCAATATCGGATGCGGATGAGGACTTGGCAACGTCCATGCGGGCCAAATCCTGTGGAGGGAACGAAACGCCGGTCGCAGTGCCGCTCAATCTCACTGAAGGCATTACCATGTATCGCGCCCGAGTGGATGTTCCGTTTGAGTTACTTTCAAAAGGATATCTCGACCGCCCTTATCTGTATGCGGCGGTCGTCGAAAATGACCTGTCGAAACGGGTTTATATGGTGCCATATCCCAGTGAGCCCGGATCAGAGCTGGAGTATCGCGATGGACCGACCTTCACCTATTGGCTGGATAGGCGAGCCGCCGAACCGTCTGATGCCCCGTCCGACTTGAATAACACGTAGCGATGCCGGGCACGTCTTTTCTAACACAGATCGCGACGTGATATTCTGTTCTTGTCCGCCCGCCTTCGTGACCCGCCGCGATCCTTGTCCGATGCCGCTTCTGCCCGGAGACTTTTTGATGCGCATTCTCGCGTGGTTGACGCTGTTGTTCGCCGCGGCGCCGGCGTTCGCCCTTTCCCCCAACGAACTCATCCTGATCGTCAACAAGAACGAGCCGGACTCCGCGGCGCTGGCGACGCACTACGCCAAGGTTCGCGGCGTGCCGGCCGAGAACATCGTCACGCTCGACTTGCCGAAGGACGAGAGCATGAACCGGGGGGACTACGACGCGAAGTTGGTCGGCCCGCTGCGGGCGGCGTTGAAGGAGCGCAAGGACAAGGTGCGCTGCCTGGTGTGCATGTACGGCGTGCCGCTGCGGGTCGGCAACCAGGAGCCGTCGAAGGACGAGAGGGAGGAGTTGGCCAAACTCGCCCCGCAGGTCAAGGAAGTGGAAGCGGCGTTGAAGAAGGCCCGCGACGAAGTCGCCGCGTTGGACAAGGCGGCCAAGGGCGACCCGACCGGCGTCGTCGCGCTGGTGAAGTCCGTTCGAGACCGAGAAATAGGGACGCTGGCCGGCAAGCAGACGCGGCTCAACCGGGAACGGGACAGGTTGAACCACGCGGAAAGCACCGCCGCCGTGGACAGCGAGTTGATGATGCTGTGGTGGGACAAGTACGAGTTGCGCCGCTGGCAGATCAACCTTAACCACTGGCAAATTCCCGCCAAGGAACGCGAAGGGAAGGCGCCGACGCTGTTGGCGTGCCGACTCGACGGGCCGGACGCCAAGATGGTGAGGCGCATGATCGACGACGCCGTGGAAGTCGAGAAGACCGGCCTCAAGGGCAAGGTGTACGTGGACGCCCGCGGCATCGGCTTGGACGCGAAAGGCGACCCGCGTGGCACGGGCTACGGCGGCTACGACCAGTCGATGCGCGAGATGGCGGCGCTGCTGAAAGACGCCGGGAAGATGGACGTGGTCCTGGACGACAAAGACCCGGTGTTCGCCCCGAACACTTGCCCGGACGCGGCCCTGTACTGCGGGTGGTACTCGCACGCGAGGTTCGTGGACAGCGCCACGTTCGCCAAGGGGGCCGTCGCGTGGCACCTCGCCAGTTCGGAGGCGGTCAGTCTGCGCCGGCCGGGCGTGACGTACTGGTGCCCCAACTTGTTGGCCAAGGGCGTGTGCGCCACGCTCGGCCCGGTCGGCGAGCCGTACACCGTCGGCTTCCCGAAGCCGGCCGAGTTCTTCGGCTTCCTGGCCACGGGGCAATACCCGCTGGCCGAGTGTTACGGGAAGACGGTCTACTTCACCAGTTGGATGGGCACGCTGATCGGCGACCCGCTGTACACCCCGTTCAAGGCGGCGCCGCGGCTGAAAGAGGCGGACGTGTTTCCGAGTCCGAAGGGCGTGCCGTCGCCGTTTGCGAAGTCATGAGGGGCGACAGATACCGCCGTCAGGCGGTCCTGTTGGAGTTCCGCCTTCAGGCGTCTTGGACCTGACACCCAAAGGCGGCCGGCGAACCGAGTCTTCGAGGGTTCGCCTTCTTGGGTGACGGCCGTTCGCCCACCGAGGCGGTGGTTTACCTCACCCCCCGGCCCCGAAGCGGAGAGGGGGAGCAAGTGGGCGAAAGCCATTCTTGGTTTGGTCCCCCCTCTCCGCTTCGGAGAGGGGGTGAGGGGGTGAGGTAAACCACCGCCTCGGTGGGC
>JAYUGD010000174.1:0-2317 GCA_043767785.1 Zavarzinella sp.
GTTCCGGGTGCAACGCCATGCCCAAGAACGTCGAGGTCAAGAACACGAACACGAAGGCTTGGAGGCAAGACACGAATAGTTCCAACATGCTCAGGCCGATCACGGTCAGCACGCTGAGCGGGGTGATCACGTAGAACCAGAAGCCGCTAGCCGACCCCTCGTCGGCCGCGATGCCGATCATCGCGATGAACGACAGGATCACGAACAGCGACGTGTGCCCCGCGAGCATGTTGGCGAATAAGCGAACCGCCAAGACGAGGCCGCGGATGAACGCCCCGAGGATTTCGATGGCGAAGATGCCCGCCTCAATCACGGGGGCCAAAATCTTCAACAACGCGCCTTCGCGTTCGATGTGGACCTTGAACGTGTTGATGTACGGGCCGAACCCGTGGGCGTTCTTGATGCCGTTGTAATGGATCACGCCGAAGGCGATCAGGGCCAGCACGCCCGTGACGGCGACGCTCGCCGTCGCCGACCCGAGGAACGGCACCATGCCGAGCAGGTTGACGACGAGAATGAACACGAACGTGGACCACAGGAACGGCAGGAACCGCTTCGCGTCGTGTTCGCCGAGCGTGGGGATCGCCACCTGGTCCCGGATGAACAGTAGGATGGCCTCGACGCCGTGCGTCACCCGGCCGCGGGGCACACCCCCGCGGGCGATGCGGCGGGCGGCGGGGAGGAAGAACAGCAGGATGATGGCCGCAGCGATGAGTTCCAGCACCATGAACTTCGAGAGCCAACTGGGGAGGTGCAGTTCCACCCCGGCCGTCTCGAAGATGCCGACGTGGTGTGAGTCGGCCGGCTCCTTGAAGGGGTCGAACTCGGCCAAGTATTCCCGAAACGTACTCGGGTGAGCCATGCTCAAGAACCCCCTTGGGAGGACACCAGCCGGTGGACCAACATCGATTCAGTGACCAGCGTAAGCACGTAAAATATCCCGCCCCAGATGACCAAATCCAACGCGAGACCTCGCAGGTAGGGGAAGAGATACCAACCCAACCCGCCACCGACCACTGATAAAATCAGCCGGATAAAACTCGACGCCAATAGGGTCGCGGTTTGAACGGTCAGGTTGCCTGTGCGGCTCCAACAGATCAGGCCGAGCGTCAACACGCCGGGCAACCAATTGACCCCCGCCGCGACCGCCGACGGCCGCGGGTCCGCCCCGAAAACGCCCCACGCCGGCCCCGCCAGAACAATCCATGTCCCGAGAATGACGCCGGTTAATGTGAGGGCGGGCCGGATCACGCGGGGGGGCCTTTCGGGGCGGTCATGCGGATCAGCAGCACGAACACCGCGGCCATCCCCACGAACACGCCGCCGACGGTAAACCACGGCATCGTGCCGGCCAACCAATCAATGCCGAACCCCAACAACACCGGCCCGGTGAGGGCGGACCCCGCCGAGTACCCGATGGCGAGCATTCGACGCTGTGACTCTGGCCCGTCAGCCATGTGACCGATTCCGGGCCGCGGTTGACAACAAGATCCGTCGGGGAATTTTCGCCGTCTTGGCGAGAAAACTTATTGAAGAAAGCTCATGGGCAAAGTCAACGCCGATGATTGGAAAAAATGCGCCGGATGTGTTCCCGATGGCGGGAAACTGTCGTCATTCGATGCCCAAGACTTGGCAAGCGTTTTCATAAGTGCCTTCCAAGTCCAGCGGAATATGCAGGTCATCGCGCAGCCACATCGCCGCCGGCGGCAACGCAGCGCCCAACACGAGGGGCCGGTGCCACACATTCCATCGCGGGCGATTCAGTGAGGTGAAGACGCGACTGACGGCAGTGTAAATCGGGGCAGGTTCACCGCTAATGGCGGGGTCGCGGTGTCCCGTTAAGTCGAGCAATTCCGCGTACAGATTCGAGCGGAACGTGGTCACGGGGTCAACGACGATGACACACACTTGGCGTTGCAGAAGGCCGGCCCACTTGGCCGCGAAGGCCCGCCGGTGCTCCGGCCGGTCCTTGTTCGCCGGGCTGACGATCTCCACCGCCGCCACCAACTGCCGCGCCCGCCTCAAGTCGTACACAAGCACTTCAAACTGCGGGAGGTCCGCCAGGTCCGTCTCCGTCGTAAACGTCGGCGCCTCGACCGCGACTGCCGACAAGACCGCCGTCGCCCCGGACCCGGACGGCTCGGTGAGCCGAACGGCGTCATCCTCGAACGTGGCGATGTCCACTTCGGCCACGCGGCCGAGATGAGTCCCCGGCTCCGCGAGATAGCCCGGCGGGAGCAACGGGCGCAACTGTTGCACCATGCAGACAGGCCAGGTGGCGTGAAGCGCCGACCAGTTGTGCCGGTCGTCGACAGGG
>JAYUGD010000175.1:0-17034 GCA_043767785.1 Zavarzinella sp.
GCTCGGCGATGGGGTTGACGAAGTCCGGCGCGAAGGCGAAATCCAACAGGCCGCGAATCATCACGGCGACCGGCGCTTTCTTGGCGAACCGCTCCGCGAGTTCCGTGGTGGTCATAACATCTTCCTGATGCGAAATTAACGCGATTTTCTCGCCGCGGATTGGTATACGTTAAAACACCGTGAAAGGGGTAGGGCTGACGCCCCCCGCTCGCCATTGGTCACTTGTCTTTCGCCTTGAGCCCGGTGTGGACGACATTCTTCCAGTATGTGGCCAGCTCGAAGTGCGGATCGTTGTCCGGGTCGTGGCACTTGGCGCACGCCTGGTAGACGCCTTGGTACACCTGCTTCTCGACGGCGGTCATCATGGCCTCCCGCTTGACGGTATCCTTTTCGGCCATCATTGTGGCGAACTTCTCGACGCTCGGCAGTTTGCCGTTGCCGCCAGCCTTCCACGGGCTGAGCGTGGCGAGGTGCTGTCGGGCCGGGGCCTTATTCATCTTGGCGAACGCGGTCTCTTCCGCAACGTGCAAACTGGCCGGACCGTGGCAGCTTTCGCACTGCACGTTCATCAGGTTGGGCGTCTTGGTTTGATTCACGAATCCAGTCTTGTACTCGTACCCGACCGTGTGGCAGACGATGCACTCGCCGTCGAACTGTCGGCCGCTCGGTTTCACGGCAATGTTCACGAGGGCGGCGTGGGCGGTGGCGTGTTTGGTGCCGGCCCACTGTTTGGCCTCGGCCGCGTGGCAGGCGACGCATTGCGTGTCGCCGACGAAGGTGGCGTTGGGCTTCAGGGCTTGAACCGGGTGGCTCTTTTTCCGCTTGTCCATATCGGAAAGGAAGTCGTTGGCCTTCACCGTGCCGGCGTATTCTTCGAGGAGTTTCAGCATCGGGTTGGCCGCTTCCGTGCCGGCCGGCGTGTCGAACTCGTCGGCCATCGTCACCCGCTGGTAGTGCAGTTCGATGCCCTTCGCCGTCTTGAAGACGCCGATCACGCCGACGTTCTGCCCGCGGTGGCCGACTTGCACAAGGATGGACTCGGAGCCGTCCTTGTGCTTGATGGCGCTCGGCATGTTCGGCGGTTCGGAGTCTTTGGTCAGGCAGATGACGACGTTAAATTTGGGGAAGTCTTGTGCAATCTGCTCCGCGTCAAGCTTCTTGCCTTCAATTTTCTTGCCGTCCGGTGTGATGCTGTCTGGGGACTTCCATTCGCGAGGCCCTTGGTACAGCAGGATGTTTAGGTCCGGGGTGGTCTTCGCTTTCGCCCAATCGCCCAAGACTTTGTTTAACGCGACACCTGCTTTCGGCGCGAATATCACAGCGTTGTCGTAGCCCCCCTGTTGGATGATTTCGGCCCCGACGATCCCAGCGACACCCAAATTAACGCCGTTCTTTGTAATTAAATCGGACTCGACCAAGGATGATCCAGCGTGCGGGCCGGGAAAGCCGGCGCGGTTGGTAATATTGGCGAAGTGGACTTTCGGCTCTTCGTTTCCTTGTTGAAGGCTGTACTTGACCAACGGGTTCATGAGTTGAGCTTTTAATTCTTCTTCCCCAACGGCGACGGCCTGATAGCCCATGAGTTTCATGGCCTTCATGGCGTATTCGTACTTCGTCAGGGTCTGCTCGGAAGTCGGCGTGTACGGCAGCGGCTTCATCACGTCCCCGAGGTCGAGGCCGACGACTTCCCAGCCGCGTTTCTTCAAGCCCTCGATGAAGTTGTACCGGCGTTCCAACCCGCCCTTCTGGGGGTTGGAACAGCCGCATTTTTGCAGGTAGCCGTAGGTCTGGCCGGTGACGACGAGGACGAGGTCGGGCTTTTCCTTGGGCCAGTTGGTGAAGAGTTCTTGCGGTTCGGGCTTCACGGGCGGGGCGTCGGCGGCGAGAAGGTCGGGGTAGCCGTGCCGGTCGAATGTGGTCCAGAGGACGGCCGCGGCGCCGGCGATCAAAATCAAACTGGCGAGGAAGTACCGGCCGCGGGGGTGGCGGGGCGTGTTCGCTGGGGGCATGAGGATCCTCCTGTACCTGTCGCGGCGCGGGGCGGCCGGGCGCGGCAATCCCCGCGTGCCCGGTGCATCTTATGTTATCGGACGATTGGGCGGTTTGGATCACCCCATCCGCCGGCCGAGTGGCTCGGCCAGTTGCCGCAGGGAAGCCAACATCTTCTGAAAGCCCGGGAAGTCCAAAGATTGCGCCCCGTCAGACATCGCCCGGTCCGGGTCCGGGTGGATTTCCACCAAGAGGCCGTCGGCCCCGGCGGCGAGGGCGGCGAGGGACATTGGCGGGACGAATGCCCGCTTGCCCGTGCCGTGGCTCGGGTCCACGAAGATCGGCAAGTGGGAGAGCGTTTTCGCCGGCGGGATCACGGACAGGTCCAACGTGTTGCGGCTGTGGTCGGAGAACGTCCGCACGCCGCGCTCGCACAAGATCACCTGGTAGTTGCCCCCGGCCATTACGTACTCGGCGGCCATCAGCCATTCTTCCAGCGTGGCACTCATGCCGCGCTTCAGCAGCACCGGCTTGCGGGTCAGGCCGACGCGCTTGAGCAGCGAGAAGTTCTGCATGTTGCGCGTGCCGATCTGGATCACGTCCACGGCCTCCTCGACCGCCGCCGCGTGTTCGGTGTCCATCAACTCGGTCACGATGCCGATGCCCGTGCGCTTCTTCACCCGCTTGAAGATTTCCAAGCCCTCCAGGCCCATGCCCTGAAAGGCATAGGGGCTGGTCCGCGGCTTGAACGCCCCGGCCCGCAGGAGTTTGACGCCGTTCTCCATCAGGAATTCGGCCGTCTTCATGATCATCGCTTCGTTTTCGAGCGAACACGGCCCGGCGGCGATCGTGAAGGTCTTGGAATTGACCGTGGTGGCGGCGATGTCGAACGCGGTGTCCGCGGCGTGCATCTCGCGGCTGGCGAGCTTGTACGGCTTGGTGACGCGGATGCACTCGTTGACGCCCGGCAGTACTTCCAGCAAGCGGGAATCGACGGCCCCGGTGTTCCCGGTGATGCCGATGGCCGTGCGCGTGGCCCCCGGCAACGGGTGGGGCGTGAGTTCCAGCGCCCGGATTGATTCCATCACCCGGCTGATTTGCTCGGGGGTCGCCCCGGACTGCATCACCACCAACATGGCCCACCCACTTTCGCGGATTAAATCAGACGGGTGATATTATACCCGGTGGCGGGAACTGCAAGCGGCGAGGCGACCCCATGGACGATTCCGCGGACCCGGCCGAGCGCGACATCGGGTCGGACTTGGCCGAGATCACCGGCCGGCTCGGCGAGCCGGACTCCACGCACCACACCAGCCGCGGCGGCGTGGTTTGGCGGTTTGTCGTCGGGGTGCTGATGGTGGTCGGGTCGGCCGTCTTCCATTACCTGTTCTGGACGGAGCAAATCCCGTGGCCGGCCGCCCGGCACTTCAAATTGTGGGCGTTCATCATCATCGCCGGCCTGCTCGGGCCGGGGGGCGGGCTGGCCCTGATCGCGTTCGCCGTCCGGAGCATGAAAATGTGGGTGCTGACGTACCCGACCGGGCTGTTCGTCTGGCACCGCGGCCAAGTGTCGGCTTACCCGTGGGACGACATTGTCGCCGTCCAGTTCGGCGGCCTGCCCCCGAAGGCGAAATACACGCTCCTCAACGACGGCGACGACCCGCCGGAACTCGGGTGGTACGACTTGGAAAAAACCGGCGGCCGGCTGTTCGGCTCGAATCTCACGCTGGAGCGCGCCGACGGCGAAGAAGTAACGCTCCCCTCCGTGCTGGAAGAATTCCCCGCCCTCGGGGAACGTGTTCAGAAGGAGACTTTTTCCCGGCTGTTCCCCGCCATGAGAGACCGACTGCGGGCGGGGGCGTCCGTCGAAATCGTGCCCGTTACCTTTTCCCCTCTTGGGTTGACGTTTGGCAAGAAAACGTTGCCGTGGCTCGACATGGACCGCATTGACCGCGTGGGGAACGAGTTGCACATCTTTCAGAAGGGGAAGAAGCGCCCGTGGAAGAAAATCCCCCTCTTGGTCACGAAGAACTTGCACGTGTTGATGGGGCTGGCGGACTACATGATGCGTCAGGCGAGTCCTCCGGCGGCTGAGGAGCCGCCCGTGGAGGGCCGTTGACGGTTTCGGCCGTCTTGTGGTACGCTCTCCGCACATGGATGGATTTTTACGCTACCGGGCCACGCGCGACTTCGGCTCGCTCAACGGCCTGCGCGGCTTGAGCATCTTGGCCGTCCTCGCGCACCACTCGGCCGGCCGCCTGTCGTGGCTGCCGATGAGCGCCGACGGCCGCGGCTTCCTTGGCGTGGACTTCTTCTTCGTGATCAGTGGGTTCTTGATCGTCACGCTGTTGCTGCGAGAACGCGAGGCGCCGGGGGCGATTCGCCGCCGGGCCTTCTACGCCCGGCGGTCGTTGCGCATCTTCCCGCTTTATTACGCCATTCTGGCCGCCGCGATGGTCGTCCACCTGTCCGTCGAAAGCGGGCCGAACAGCTTTGAGCCGTTCCGTCGAGACGTGCCTTATTTGGCCACGTACACGAGTAATTGGACGGTATTGGCGTCCGGCACGCCGCTCTTGGTGGCGTGGTCGCTCGCCACGGAAGAGCAGTTTTACCTCGGCTGGCCGGCACTGGAAAAGTGGCTGCCGGGGCCGGCGCTCGGCCTCGCGTTGCTCGGCCTGTTGGGGCTGAACCAACTGGTCAACTTCCGGCTCGTCAACGGGCCGTTGGAATCGGTCTTCGGCCCGGAGTGGGGCGAGTTGGCGATCCTGCACGTCACCGTCACGCCGATCCTACTCGGGGCGGCGCTGGCGCATCTGCTGCACCGGCCGCGGTCGTTTCAACTGTTGAACAGGGGCGCGGGCTTTCGGCTCGCGCCGCTGGTGTGGGGGGCGGCGTTGCTGGCGGTTCTCAACATTCCCCACCAGGACATCCAAGGCGGTCACCGGCTCGGCATCCAATTGCTGATGACGGCGACCTTGGCGGCGTGCGTCGTCCGGGAAGACCACGCCCTTCGACCGATCTTGCGGTTCGGCCCGTTGGCCCGGCTGGGCCTTGTGAGTTACGGCGTGTACCTCATCCACATGTTCCCTCAGCTGATCGGGTATCTCGGGCTGACCAAGATGGGGGTTGATCGCCCCGAGGTCCGGTTCCTCACGACGACCCTGCTCGCGTGGGCCGGCGCCGAGGTCAGTTTCCGGGTCATCGAGCGGCCGTTCCTCGCCCTGAAAGGCCGGTTCACTCCCGACCGCGGCGCTGCCGCTTCCATTCAAGAAGGTGTCCCCGTATGATCCGTTGGCTGCTGCGGTTGCCGTTGAAGGCGAGTCTGTTGGGCTTCAAACGCGGCCCGCACGTCATCCGGTACGCGATGTACCGCCGGCTGGCCGACTTCCGCTGCCCGGACCCGGCCGGGCTGAACGTGTTGTCCATCAGCCGGTCGCAGCCGCTGTGCCATCTGCTCGGCTTCACGGACGACCAAATTACGGACGCCAGTTACCCGGCCGTCAGCGTCCTCGACTTGCCGTTCCCCGACGGGAGTTTCGACTACGTCGTCAGCGATCAAGTTTTAGAGCACGTGGAAGGAAGCCCGGAGCGGGCGGTCGCCGAGTGCTTTCGGGTGTTGAAGCCGGGGGGCGTTGCCGTCCACACGACGTGCTTCATTAACCCGATACACGGATACCCTTACGATTTCTGGCGGTTCACGCCGAAGTCGCTGGAAGTGCTGTGCCGGGGCAAGGGAGACGTGATCGAGGCGGCCGGGTGGGGCAATCGGTTCGTGTGGCTGTACGCGGAAATCGGCATGCGGTTCGAGCCGATCCCGGAAGCCAAATGGCACCCGCTGAACTGGCTGGCCCGCAAGAATTCCGACGATTGGCCGATTTCGACGTGGGTGGTGGCCAAGAAGTTTGAAAGTGATGCCGTCAGCGCATGAAAAAGGCCGGGGGTGTCGCCCACATCACCCACCGGCCGGGCGGCCAAACTCACGTTCGGCTCACCCAATCCAGTATTAGACCCCCGTCAAGGGGGGGGCAAGAAACGGGCCACTTTTTGGGGCCACATTCGGCCCCCATATTCCCACAAGTCGTTCCCCGAAAACTACTTGCCTTCCCACATGAAAAAGTCCCGCGGGCTGCGAATGTAGGGATTTTGCGGGAACGCCAACGTCCCGCCTTGGGCCGCGTCCATCGTCGGCTCCATCGACGGCTCGCCGCGGCCGCCGCGGCCCTTCCCGCCGAAGGCCACGTGGTCGAGCAGCGTCTTGTGGGCGCTCATCATCCGGCCGCCGAAGCCGGCGGCGTGGCCGCCGAGGGACGGGTGCGCCAAGTGGCCGACGCCGTAGTGGGAGCCGAAGCCGCCGGTCCCAAAGGACGGGGCGTAGCCGTAAGACGGCTCGTAGCCGTAGGCGGGCTGGTATTGCGGGGCGTACCCGCCGGCGTAGGCCGGCGCGCCTTGGGCGCACGTCGAGCAGCCGCCGGTCGCGGTGACGCCTTGGGCCGAGGCCGAGCCGGCCGCGAGGGCGACGGCCGCCGCGAGGGCGAACATGAGCTTCTTCATTCGGGAAAAGTCCTTTCTTCCGCCGGGTGGACGGCCGCCGGGGCTGGCCGTGAATGGAGACAACATCGGAAGAAGAACTGGCCGCCGTGCGGAGAATGGAAAGCGGGAACGGGGCCGAGACGGGATTCGCGTGGCGTTCTCGGCGGATTGAGACAGGGACCGGCAACCGGCACGCCCGGCTCAGGTCAACCCGGCCGAGGTCATCAGCACGACCAACAGGACCATCCAGAACAGCATGACCAGCATCACCGTCACGGCGGCGGTGTACATCCACCCGGCGACCGCCGAGCGCGGGCCGCCCATTTGGGCGAACACTTTCTCCAGCATTGATTCGACGACCGGCCGCAGTCCCGCGGGCACGCCGGCCCATTTCAGGACCGCGTGATTCATCGCGTGGAACCCGACCACCGTCAGGCGGCCGGCCGGGTGGCCCGCGGCGTCCGTGAGGGACCAGATCGGGCCGAGTCGTTTCCATGTCACGTTCAGGTCCGCGAACACGGCCGCCAAGGCGGTCTCCAGTTGAATCGGCTGGACGTTGTACACGGCCGTCACCGCCCGCCGCAGCCGGATCAAGCCGGGGATGATGCCCAACAATAAGAGGAAATACCCGGCGGACATCAGCGACCACGCGCGGGCCTCCTTGGCGCCCAACGTCCGCAACTCGGTCCAGTTGCCGAAGGCCGTCGCCCGCCAGCGGGAGTCGATCAGTGTGAGGAACAGCGGGCCGGAGATGAGGATAAACCCGGACAGGCCCAACAGCGTGGCGGTGAAGTCCCACCCGCCGGGGACCGTGACTGGGTGCGGCTTGGCGTTCAGATTGGCCAGGTAGAGGAAGTAAATGGCCGCCGGCATCAGGCAGACGAGGCTGCCGGACCCGATGTGGATGATCGACGATTCCAAGCGCGCGGCCCGCCGTGCAAAGGGTGACACGCTCTATCATCGCGGGGCCGCCGCCAACGGCCAGCGGAATCGGGGGAACGGCCGGCCGCCGCGGGAATCTTGCCCGAATGGATCGGCCGAATTATAACGACACCGACTCGATGCTCACGCGGTGTCGTCCCGCCGCAGGCATTGTGTCGCCAGCCTCCCACAAGGCCCCGTCCATGCGCACCGCCGTCTTTTGTGAGCGATGTTCCGGCGTCGTCACGGTTGACCGGGCCGCCGGCCAAGACGCCGCCTGCCCGGACTGCGGCGGCGCGCTGCGCCCGCCGGCCGCCTGCGATGCGTTCATCAGTTACGCCACGCCGGACTTGGCGATCGCCCGGCAAGTCGGGGCGGCGCTGGCCGTCCGGAACATCAACTACTGGCTGGCGCCCGAGCGGATCGAGGTCGGCGACTCGTTCCTGACGAAAATCACCGCCGACCTCGCCGAAGCGAAAGTCGTGGTGTTGATCCTGTCGCGGGCCGCCACCAAGTCGCCGTGGGTGCGGGCCGAGGTCACGCTGGCGATTTCCGCGGGCACGCCCGTGTTGCCGCTCAAGGTCGAGGAGTTCGACCTGCCGCGCGAGTTCGTCATGCTCCTCGCCCACGCCAATTGGATGGAAGCCTACCGCGGCGGCGTCGGCAGTTACATCGAGCCGTTCGTCTCGAAGGTGCAGGAGAAACTGCGGGACAGTTCGGCGAAGTTCCCGGCGGTCGTCGAGGAACCGGCCACGCCGGCGCCACAGGCCCGCCCGAAGCTCGGCGTCAAGCCGCACCAGTCTCCCTACGTCGGGCCGCAGCCGTTCCCCCGGCAGATGGCCGGCAAGTTCTTCGGCCGGCACCACGAGGCGGTGGAAATCTTGAAGCAGGTCGCCGCCCACCGGATCGTGCTGATTTACGCCCCGTCCGGGGCGGGCAAGAGTTCCCTCCTCAACACGCTGATCCAAGACAGCCTGGAGCAGACCGGGCTGGAAGTGCTGTTGGGCGCGCGCGTCGGCGGCGCCCTGCCGGACCACGTGAAGGCGGCGGACATCCGCAACATCTACACGTTCTCGGCCGTCTGCGGCATCGAGGGCGCCGCCCTGCCCAGCCCCAAGTGCCGGCTGTCCGAGGCGCTGGCCGCCCGGCACGTGCGGGCCGGCGTGCGCGGCCGGGCCGTCATCTTCGACCAGTTCGAAGAACTGTTCACCCAGCACGCCGAGCGGTTCGAGGACCGCCAAGGCTTTTTCGAAGACGTGGTCACGGCCCTGCGGGAAGACCCCGGCCTGCGCGTCGTGTTCGCCATGCGGCAGGAGTACCTCGCGGACATCGACCCGCTGGCGGACAAGCTGCCCGACGAGTTCAAGGTGAAGCGGTTCGCCCTGCGGCGGCTCGACCAGGCCGGAGCGCTGGAGGCCATCACCGGGCCGGCGGCCGACTACGCGGACTTCGCCCCCGGCGTGGCCGAGGAAATCGTCCGCCAGTTGAACACGATCCGCGTCGCCGGGTTCGACGGCGTGGTGGTCGAGAAGCGCGGCGAGTTCATCGAGATGGTCCACTTGCAGATCGTGTGCGCCCGCCTGTGGGACGCCCTGCCGGCCGGGGTGACGGTCATCGAACGCGCTCACGTCGAACGCGCCGCGGGGGAGGGGAAGTCGTTCAACGAGTTCGTGGTGAACGCCCTGGACGCCTTCTACGACGACACGGTGGAGAAGGTGGCGAACAGCAAGGAGACGCGGGCGGCCGGCGGGTTCCCCAAGGAACTCATTCGGCTCGGGTGCATGAAGTTCGTGACCAACGCCTCCACGCGGACGATGGTGCAGCGCAAGAACGACCGCACCGGCCGCCTGCCGGACTGGATCGTCGAGCAGTTGGAAAAGAGCCACCTGCTGCGGTTCGAGACGCGCGGCGGCATTCAGTGGTACGAACTGTCCCACGACCGGCTGGCCGACCCGGTCGGTCGGCAGATCAATCGCGAGGTGAGCAAACTGCTGTTCGCCTCGGACCTCCTTGCCACGGTAATGAACCGCGTGACGGAAGACCGCGGCGCCCTCGGCTTGGCCGGGTACTTCGAGCCGCACCGGGACGTGCTGGCCGAGTGCGCGCCGTTCCACAAGCAAGTGGGCCTGTTCGAGGACGAGGCCGAGTTCGTCTTCCGGGCCAGCCTGACGGCCGGGGAAGACATGGCCGCGTGGGCCGGCCGACTGGCCCAAGACTTCCCGGCGGCCCGCGCCCGCGTGCTGCGCGAGGCAGCCACTTGTCCGAACCCGACGGTGCGGGCCAACGCGGCGACGCTGTTGGGCGGGAACTTCACGGAGGACTTCGCGGCCGACCTGTTGAAACTTTCCCTCGACGACGCCGACGACGCCGTGCGCCGGGCGGCCCTGCACAGCGTCGCCAAACTCGACCGCCCGCCGCTGTATGCGGAGATCGCCGCCCGCCTCGCCGCCCCGGCGTCGCACCGGGCGGCGAAACAGGCCGTGGCCGCGGTGCGCGTGGACGCGGACCGCGGGCTGACCGGGGACGCCTTCGACGCCAGTTATCAAAAAATTCCCCTCGGAGTGCGGGCCGACATCCGCCGGCGGGCGTGGGGCATGCGCTTCCGCGACGCCGTCTCCGTGCTGCCGTACATCACGCTGCCGGCCGCCCTCATGTCCGGCGTGGCGGCCGGCCTGTTCAAGTGGCTGCCGGGCGTGTTCGGGTGGGCGCTGTGCCAGCCGCGCCCGAGCATCATGGCCGGGCTGTTCCACGGCGTGACCGCTGGGATGATCTGGGGCGGGGTCATCGCCCTGTTCATGCTGTTGCACCGCGTCGTCTTCTACCGCAAGACGGCCCGGCTGTCGGCGTTCCGGCCGGTCGGCGCCTTGGTCGTCGGCGTGATCGGCGGGGCCGTCTCCGGGCTGACTGTCACGCTCATCATCGTGGGGGTGTTCGCCATGACCCCGCTGGCCGAGATGGGCTGGATCCGGGACAACAGCGTGAAACAGTTCAGCGCGGAGTTCTGGGAAGACCTGTTCGTCAACACCCGCTACGGGTGGGCGTACGTCATCACCGGCACGTGGCTCGGGCTGGCGCTGGCCATCATGGGGAACAGCCTGCGGGCGTCCGGGCAGGCGCGGGCGGGGGCCGCCGCCGGGCGCGTCGAGACGACGAAGGAACTGTGGGCGATCATGAAGCGCATGATGCGCCTGGCCCTGCGGTCCGCGTGGGCCTTGCCCGTTTGTTTGGCGATCGCCGGGGTGATGTCGTTTAACATTCTCCAGCCCGGCCCGAGCGCGCTGCCGCACAACGCCTCCGTCAGCGGGCGCGTCCTCGGGACGTTCTTCGACTGCGGGTCGCAGACGGCCGGCGGGTTCTTCTCCATCGTCGGCGTCGGCGTCGGCCTGGCGGTGATGACGCGCGGCGTGCGGGTGGAGCCGCGCGGGGACGAACTATGAGCCATCCGGCGCCGCTGTACTACGGCACCCGCCCCGAGGCGGCCGTCGCCCACATCAACGCCCGCGCCGCCGCGTGGCGGGCCGGCCCGCAAGCCGCGGACGGCCGCAAGCTCGGCCTCGTCGTCGAGGGCGGGGCCATGCGCGGCATCCTGTCCGGCGGCGGGATGGTCGCCCTGTCCCACCTCGGGTTCAGCGACCTGTTTGACGAGGTGTTCGCCACGTCCGCCGGCGTAATGAACGCCAGCTACTTCCTGTCCCAACAGACGGCGGCCGGCATCACCATCTATTACGAGGACTTGGCCGACAAGCGGTTCTGGAACCCGCGCCGCTTCTGGAAGCCGCTGAACGTGGACTACATCTTCCGGGACGTGGTCATCACGCAGAAGCCGCTGGACACCGCCGCCATCTTGCGGTCGCGCAGCCGGTTGTTGGTCTCCGCCATTGATGTGCGGGCCGGCCAGGGCGTGTTGATCGACACCAAGGAGACTAAGACGCCGCTGCTGCAAGCCTTGAAAGCCGCGACGGCCATCCCGGTTCTGTACAATCGCACCGTGGACGTGGACGGCGCCCCGTGCATCGACGGCGGGCTGGCCATCCCGTTCCCCCTGCAACACGCCATCGACCGCGGCTGCACAGACATTCTGGTGATGCTGACCCGCCCGCCGGCGTACCGCTCGCCGGCGCCCAGCCGGTCGAAACAGTTCCTCTTCCGCAGCTTCATCCGCGGCGACAAGCGCAAGATGACCGCCCTCTTCGCCGCCCACGCGACCGCCTCCCACACCGCCCGCGACTTGGCGTTAGGCGTCACGCCGCCGAACCGGGCCGTGAACATCGTCACCGTCTGCCCGGAACCGCCCGAGGTGATCCACCGCACGAGCCGCGACCGCGTGCTGTTGCGTCAGGGCGCGCTCGAGTACGGCCGCAAAGTCCTGCGCGTCTTCGGGGCTGACGACAAGGGGTGGAACTTGGACGCGGGGCCACGTCAAGAAGCGTGACGATGGGTTATTCCTCCATTCCTCCAAAGTGGACGGAAAGTTGTTGACATTGGCCACCGACGGATTTACGATCTCTCCAATCTTCTTTTCCAAGTCGATTCTCGGAGTCCTTGCCATGACGCGGATCGCCTGCGCTCTTGTTGTCACTCTCTTGGCAGGGCCGCTGTGGGCGGCCGACGAGAACACGGCCACCGTGGTCGCCGAGGGCGTGGGCAAGGACGAGAAGGAAGCGAAGAAGGCCGCGTACCGGGACGCCGTCAGTAAAGTGGTCGGCACCTTGGTCAGCGCCGAGACGCTGGTGAAGAACGACGAGATCATCAGCGACAAGATCCTCGAGTACTCCGGCGGGTTCATCAAGACATCCGAGGTGCTGAAAACGGACAAGACGGCCGACGGCCTCGTCCGCGTGCGGATCAAGGCGACGGTCGAACGATTGCAACTCGTCGGCAAGTTGAAGGACAACAACGTCTCGTCAAAGTCGGTCAGCGGCAGCGACTTGGCGGCCGAGAAGATGACCAAGGAGGAGGCCCGCAAGAACGCGACCGAATTGCTGACGAAATTGTATGAGGACATCCCCAAGTTCTTGAAGGCCGATGTCGTCGGCAAGCCCGAATTAACTGACGACGCCAAGGGCGTGAACCTGACAATCACGGTCGGCGCCGACATGAAGCTTTACGAGCAGTTCGTCAAGAAGGCGATGCCGTTGTTGGAGCAAGTGTGCATCAAGAAGGACAGTATTTTGCTCGCGGCCGGCGTTGATCGCCAAGAGGGTGGATACCAATTCACAGAGGCCGGCCGCGACGTATTTGCCAAGCCGGACCTCGGCCAGGGGACGGGCAAGGGGTATGCTGTTTGGCTGATGACATTCATTGACGGGACTGGAACGCGCACCAGATGGAACCTGTACTGGGTCGACGCCGAAATCCTTAAGACGGTTAACGCTGTCGTACCGTTGACGCCCAAGACCCTAGATCGCGGGTCTGCTACCCTTGCGTGCAAAGTCCGCTTCGGGCTAAAGTTCAACGACGCGAAAGGCAACTTGGTGACGGAGGATGAACTAGACTTTCTAAAGATGCTTCAATCAGACGGTGGCTATCGTTGGTACGGGGCAGGACTGACCGTGCGGAATTACGAAGTCGATAACGAGGAACGGCGGACCGTTTCGCTTTTCATCTCCCCTTTCATGTCTACCATAAATGCCCGACGGGGCAATCTGTGGAACTATCAGCCGAAACTAACGTTTCGCCATAAAGTCAAGTTGTCCGACGAAGACTTGGAGCGCGTGAAGGAAATCAAAGTCGCCGTTAGCGTCAGCACGACATCTACGGACAACGATTGAAAAATTACGGCCATTTTCTTGGGCTTGGTAGCCCAAGGAGGAAGCCGGAAGTAGGGAGTTTGTTATGAGGCAGGTGTGGACTGTAGGCGTTATGGCACTTGTGACCGCCGTCGCCTACGCTGACGACAAGGCGGACGCCAAGGCCGAGATGAAAGCCCGCGTCGCCGCGTACATCGACGCGGCCAAGCCCGGCGCGTACTACAGTGAAGAAAAAGACACCAAGGACGGCGAGATTATTCGCGTGTTCGTCGTCGGGTCGTCCGTCATCAGCACGACGCTGGGCGTTGAGGAAGGACTGGGAATCGCCCAAGAGCGGGCCGAGGAGTCGGCCAAGACCGCGTTCGTGAATTGGCTCGGCAGCAAGGTGACGATCCGCAAGAACGTGAAGAACGAAATCGTAATGACCAAGGAGGGGGAAGAGAACGCCGACGGTCAAGGGACCTCCAAAGAGGCCGCCAAGCGCGTCGAACGGCGGACGAAGGAGTTCGAGGAGACGGCTTCCAGCATGGTCAAGGGGCTGAAAGTTGTCGGCTCCGACCAGATCGGCAAGCAAAAGAAATACGTCGTCGTCTACCGGCTGGACGTGAAGTCGTTAGGGGCCATTGACAAGATCGGCGCGAAGTTGAACACCAAGCCGGGGGAAGAGGCGAAGAAGCCCACCGAAAAGGAAATTCCGGAGAAGAAGACGGCCCCTGGCAAAGAAATTCCGAGCAAGCGCATCATTATTGACGACTGAGATCTTCCTATCCAATTCCCGACATAAGGCAGGCACCATCGTGGCCGCAGACCCCACCGCCAAGGAAGGCGGCTTTTACAAGTGGATATGGGTTCCTGTCGTCGGGACGCTCGTCACCTTCGGCGCGAAAATGGCCTACGAAAAATTGGTCGAAACCCCAGTGAAGAGTGTACTCGTCGATAGCCCCGCGGCGGCCCCGACAGCGCCTCAGACGGCGCCCAGCCCAGTCGCGGCCCAAAAGCCTAATGTCCCTGACGGCACCCGCTTCATTGCCGACGATTGACAAGACAACAGGAACTCGCCCATGTCCCGCGTTGCGCTGGCCTTGATTCTGCTCGGCGTCGCCGCGTCCCCGGCGGCCGACACCGTCCCGGTAAACCTCGGCGGGCCGCGGGACATCAAAGGCCGCGTGACGGCGGGCGAGAAGCACGTTACGGTCACCGTCAACTTCCGGGCCGTCCGCGCCTTCGACGACACGACGAACGCCGAAGTGAATGAGGAACTCGGCCGGGAGTTCGCCGTCCGCACGCTCGCCGCGGCGCGGGCCAACGGGAGAGATGTCCGCCTAGCCCTGTCTGGCGAAGAACACGTCTCGTCGGGCGGCGAAAAGGTGCGATACGAAGTGACCATCCGTTGGCCGCTGGCCGGCGTCAAAGTGTTGGCCACCGAGGGCAAGGCACCTGACGGGTCAAGAGTCGTCCGGGCAGACGCCTTCAAGGCGAAATTCTTCACCGCCAAGCAAGACCACTTGGACACGCTCGCGGCTCTGGTCGCCGGCAACAAAGCGGCGATTGCCGCCGCGTTGCGGGAGGCGAACACCGTACCGGCGGCCGATCGCCGCAAGGCACTGGCCCGAGCCGTCGCCCGATTGGAAGAGCGGGGTTTGAGCAGGCTCGACCGCTTGGAAGAGGAGGTCAAGAAGGACGATAATCTAACCGACTTGGCGGAACGGCCGGAATTGATGGCGGCGATCACGATGGCCCGCGAGGATTTCTTGGACAGGCTCAAGGAATTGGCCGCTACCCCGGTCGCGGAGGTATTGCTCGAGAAACTGCCCTTCAAAGATGTCACTTTGGAAGCCCCGTTCGACGTGTTCATCCGCAAGAATGTTCTCCTGATGGAACTCGGCGGGGCCATTGTCGTGGATCGGTCACCCAAGGCCACGCTCCTGATTGGAATTGCGCGTGTCGCCCTGAAGGACGGCACGCCCGAGGACGTTCACCGCGCCGAGCGAGTGGCAACCATCAAGGCCCGCGTGGCAGTCTTGGGCGAACTGGAAGGGATGAAAGTGAGTTACACGAAAGTCGTCTCAGAAAAAGTGGTCATCGAGACGACGCCGGACGGCGAGAAGGCCGTCTCCACCCAGAATCGGTTGAAAGTTCTTAAAGAAGAAGTGGAAGGGTGGGTCAAGGCTTACCCCGTGGTTGGTAGGTGGAAGAGCGAGGACGGCCGGTTGTTGTACATCGCCGTCGGCGGGCAAGCGGGTAAATAATACCGCCCGCAAAACACTTTTCCACCCCACCCCTTGCGTCCGGCCCCGATTTGGGCGATGATTACCCTACCGCCAATGTCTTGTCAGCCCTCTCCCCTTCGACATACGATTGGGGTCCGCCTGTGCTTCGCGTCCTCGGTTCCGCGAAAAACTTCTGCGACGGCCTCACCCGGCGGGACGCCTTGTGGGTCGGCGGCCTCAACATGCTCGGCCTCACGTTGGCCGACTATTTGAAGGCGGCGCCGGCCGCGGCGCCGAAAGACCCGTCGTTCGGCAAGGCGAAGAACTGCATCCTGCTGTACCTGTACGGGTCGCCCAGCCAACTCGAACTCGCGGACCAGAAGCCGGACGCCCCGGTCGAGATTCGCGGGGAACTCAAGAGCATCAAGTCCACGCTGCCGGGCTGCGACGTGTGCGAACTGTTGCCGTACACCAGCCGCGTGATGGACCGTGTGACCGTGCTGCGGTCGCTGACGCACAAGCACCCGATCCACGGCGTCGCCTACGCCACCACGGGCATCGACGACATCGACGTGGCCATGGAACTCAACCCGCGCGACGGCCGGCACTGTCCGTTCATCGGGTCCGTGGTCAGCTACCTGGAACAGCAAAAGAACGCCCGCAAGGCGGTGCCGGACAACATCGCCCTGCCGTGGCCCTTTAGTTCGCGGCGGACGGGGGAAGTGCAGCGGGCTGGCCCGTACGCGGCTTATCTGGGGAGCCGGTATCACCCGCACTTCACCGAGTTCGTCGGCGAGGCGACGCGGGAGATCACGAAAACGCTCGCCGGCAAATTCGAGACGTTCAAGGAACCCTACGTCGGCATCGCCCCGAGCGGCCGGTTCACCCTCGGGGACGCGGCGACGCCGACGGCCGAGATGACCCTCGACCGCCTCGACCGCCGCAAGAGTTTGCTGCAACAATTCGACGACGCCCGCCGGCTCAAGGGCGAAGCCCCGGCCACCTACGAGCAACAGCGGCAGACCGCGTACCAGATGATTTCCACGAATACGGTGCGAGACGCCCTCGACATTAGCCGTGAGTCGGCCAAGACGCGCGAGAGTTACGGCATGACCGTTTTCGGCCAGGCCTCGCTCGCGGCCCGGCGGTTGGTCGAGGCGGGGTCCAAATTCGTCACCGTCTTCTGGGACGAGTTCGGCCTGGCCGGCAGCGGCTGGGACACGCACTGGGAACACTACCCGCGCATGAAGAACGAGCTGATGCCGGGCTTCGACCGGGCCTTCTCCGGCCTGATCCTCGACCTCGAACAGCGCGGCATGCTGGACGACACGCTGGTCGTGATGCTCAGCGAGCACGGCCGCACGCCCAAGATCACCGCCGCCAACGGCGGCGGCCGGGACCACTGGTCCCAAGCCTACACGGCCCTGTTCGCCGGCGGCGGCACCGCGCGGGGCAAAGTCGTCGGCAAGACGGACAAGATCGGCGGCACTGTGACCGACCGCCCCTGTTCGCCGAAGGACGTGCTGGCCACGATGTACCACCTGCTCGGCTACGACTTGGAAACCATGCTGCGGGACAAGACCAACCGGCCCGTGCCGCTCGTCCCGAGCGGCAGCGTAGTGCGCGAGTTGTTG
>JAYUGD010000176.1:0-2317 GCA_043767785.1 Zavarzinella sp.
TGAAATGCAAAACCAGTCAACGACAACGGCCGCCCCTTGCTGAACACTCTGATCGTGAATGCCTGGCCCACTCAGGTATCTGTCCCGAAGCGGTGATCGGTTTTTAGCTCCAACGGAGCGTCCGCTTGTAGCCAGGCCCGGAAGGGCCTGGAACACTTCGGTGTTCATGGCGTCATCCTCGTGTGCCCGCCCCCAGCAACAGTTCCGCGATCTTCTCCGGGTCGTAGACGCAGCCGCCCCAGACGCCGCCGCTGGCGTTTTGCAGGACGGCCCACAGTTTGGTGTCGGCGGGCAAATTCACGTCCGGGGCGAGGTCCGGGCGGGGGCTTCGCTTCGCCAGTTCGGCCGTGCCCCACGCTTCTCCTTTCACGCCCGTGGCGTCGCCGACTAGGTCCACGGTCCCGTGCAGCGTGTTGCGATTAATCACGATTTGAATCAGGTCGCCGTCGAGGACTTTGCCGATCGGGCCGCCGGCCAAGGCCTCGGGGGAGATGTGGCCGATGCACGCCCCCGTGGACACGCCGCTGAAGCGCGCGTCCGTCAGCACGGCGACTTGCTTGCCCCACGAAATGTACTTGAGGGAACTCGTCACCTGATAGGTTTCTTCCATGCCGGACCCCAGCGGGCCGCGGGCGCATAGCACCAGCACGTCGCCGGGCACGACCTTCTTCGGCCCGGCGCCCTTGATGGCCGCGATGGCGTCCTTCTCGCGCGTGAACACCTTGGCCGGGCCGACCTTGCGGTACACGCCGTCCGCGTCCACCACGCCGGCGTCGATGGACGTGGACTTGATGACCGACCCGTCCGGGCACAAGTTGCCGCGCGGGAACGTCATGGACGCCGTGAGGCCTTTCGACTTGGCCTTCTCGAACGTCATGATGACGTTGTCCGGGTCCACGCGGTCCTTCTCGCGCAGCAAGTCGCGGAAGCGCTTGCGGCGGTCGCTCTTCTCCCACCACTCCAAGTTCTTGCCGACGGTCTCGCCGGAGACGGTCAGGCAATTGAGGTCGAGCAGGCCGGCGTCCCGCAAGATGCACATGGTTTCCGGCACGCCGCCGGCGAGGAAGACCTGAATCGTCGGGTGGCCGACCGGGCCGTTCGGCAGGGCGTCCACGATGCGCGGAACTTTGCGGTTGATCTCGGCCCACTCATCGACGCTGAACCGGCGCACGCCCGCGTGGAAGGCCACGGCCGGCGTGTGCAGCAACAGATTCGTGCTGCCGCCGAACGCCGCGTGGACGGTGACGGCGTTGCGGAACGCCCCCTCCGTCAGAATCTTGGTGTTGTTGATCTTGCGGTTGGACAGTTGCAACAGCGCGCGGGCCGACCGCCGGGCCATGTCCAGCCACACCGGCTGGCCGCTCGGGGCGAGGGCCGAGTGCGGCAGGCACATGCCCAACGCTTCCGCGACGACTTGAGACGTGGCCGCCGTCCCGAGAAATTGACACCCGCCGCCGGGGGAGGCGCACGAGTGGCAGCCCTCTTCGGCCGCCTGGTCCAGGGTGATTTCCCCGGCCGCGTACCGGGCGCCGATGGACTGCACTTTTCCCGTGTCCTCGTGGGCTTCCGTCGCCAGCATCACGCCGCCGGGGACCAGCACCGTCGGGAATTGCTGTTCGCCCGCGAGGGCCATCATCATCGCGGGCAGACCCTTGTCGCAGGTGGCGATGCCCAGCACGCCGGCCCGCGTCGGCAGGGAACGGATGAGTCGCCGAAGAACCGTCGCCGCGTCGTTGCGGAACGGCAGGCTGTCAAACATGCCGGTCGTCCCCTGCGTCCGGCCGTCGCACGGGTCGGTGACGGCCCCGGCGAACGGCAAGCCGCCGAGCCGCTTCAACTCCTCGGCGGCGGCCTTCACCAAAAGCCCGACTTCCCAGTGCCCGGAGTGGTAGCCGAGGGCCACGGGCGAGCCGTCGTCGGCGCGCAGGCCGCCGTGCGTGGAGAGAATCAGGTATTCCTTGCGGCCCAGCAATTCCGGCTGCAAGCCCATGCCCACGTTCTGCGTCCAGCCGAACAGGTCACCGCTCGGGGCATGCCGCAGCATGTCGTCGGTGAGCGGGAGTTTCCCGTCCGGACCGCCCGTCTTGGTGGTTAGATTGTAAATGCCGGGGTCGGTCGATTCGACGAGGGCTAGGAACGGAGTCATGAGAGCCGGCTTCCGCGGTGAACGGGTGAATTACCCCTTAGTTTATGGCCTAAGCATCCGGCCGGGGTTACTTATCACAGTTGCCAAGATTGCCCGTAGCCGCCGGCTTCACAGGATGTCCAACGGCGAGGTCTTCACCCCGGAGGGGTGGCAGCCATTAGCCCCGGGTCG
>JAYUGD010000177.1:0-2316 GCA_043767785.1 Zavarzinella sp.
CGTCGGCTCGCCCGGTTTTTCACCTTGTCACCCTGTCACCTTGTCGCCAACAATGAGCTAAACCCGTCTCCAAAACCTCCGACCCAAAAAGGAGGCCGCCGTGCCGTCCCACGAAGAGTACGACTTTCCCAAGCGGCCCCGCCGGCACGGCTCCTCCGTCGTCCCGTGGCTGGTGCTTCTCCCCTTCGCCGTGATCCTCCTGTTCGCCGTCGGGGGCGTCGCCTACCTGCTGCTGCACAAGGACGGCGACCGGCCCGTCCAAGACCCGACGGCCGTGCCGCGCGAGGTGACGCCGCGCGGCGAGCGGGACGCCGCGGAGAAGAACCGCATCCGCGTGTTCAAGGACGTCAGCCCCAGCGTCGTGAACGTGGACACGCTGCGCATCCAGCGCGGCGGGTACGGGGCCGTCAGCGAGCGGCAAGAAGGCACCGGGTCCGGGTTCGTGTGGGACGACCAAGGCCGCATCATCACGAACTTCCACGTCGTCCGCGACACGCTGGACGCCGACCGCAGCGGGGCCGTCAACATTCGGCCCACGTCCACCGTGCGCGTGACACTGGCCGACCGCACGAGTTGGAACGCCCGGCTCGTCGGCGTCGCCCCGGACTCGGACTTGGCCGTCCTGCAAATCGACGCCCCGGCCGACAAACTGAAGCCCATCCCCGTCGGGTCGTCCGGCGACTTGGAAGTCGGGCAGACGGCCTTCGCCATCGGCAACCCGTTCGGCCAGCGGCTCACGTTCACCGAGGGGATCGTCAGCGCCTTGGACCGGGAAATCCCGTCCGTCACGGACCGGCCGATCACCGGGGTGATTCAGACGGACGCCTCCATCAACCCCGGCAACTCCGGCGGCCCGCTGCTCGACCGCGAGGGCCGGCTGATCGGCGTCAACACGGCCATCACCTCCCCGACCGGCGGCAGCGTCGGCATCGGCTACTCGATCCCGGTGGACACGGTCAACCGCGTCGTCCCGGAGTTAATCCGTACCGGCCGCCAAGCCCGCCCGGCCCTCGGCATCGTTACCCTGCGCGAGAAGGACACGCGCGCCTTGGGCCACGAGAAGGGCGTGATGATCGCCGAAGTCCGGCCCAACAGCCCGGCCGCCAAGGCCGGCCTCTTGGGCATTCGCCCCGGCCTCGCCGGCCGCCCGGAGTACGGCGACCTGATCCTCCGCATCGGCACGGATGAGGTCGCCGACCAGGCCGGCCTCGAAAAGGCGATGGGCAAACTGCAAGTCCACCAGACGGTGCGCATCGGCATCAAGCGCGGCCAACAGTTGATGGACGTCGAGGTCACGCTGGAAGGCATTTGAAGAATTGCGTATTGCGGATTGCGGATTGGAAATCAAGACATCGCCCCGCGGCGAGGTTTTCTTCTTCAATCCGAAATCCGAAATCCGAAATCCGAAATTCAGTCGGCGGCGTTTATACTGATTACAAACACCTTCCCCCGCCGGTGTCCCATGGTCTACGTCTCCAAGCACCCGCTCGTCAAACACAAAGTCGCGCTGCTGCGGGACGAGAACACGGAGCCGATGCAGTTCCGCGCCCTTGTTGGGGAGCTGGCGCAGCTCCTGTTCGTGGAGGCGACGGCCGATCTGGAGACGACCGCCGTCAGCGTGCGGACGCCGTTGGCGGACTGCCCGAGCGAAGTGATTTGGCAGCGCGTCGGCCTCATCCCCATCCTGCGGGCCGGGTTGGGCATGGCCGAGGCGATGCTGCACCTGTTGCCGAAGGCCACCGTCTGGCACCTCGGCCTGTTCCGCGACCACGCGACGCACCAGCCGATCACGTATTACAACAAGCTCCCGCCGCAGCCGAACATCGACATCGGCTACATCGTGGACCCGATGCTCGCCACCGGCGGGTCGGCCAGCGCGGCCGTCGCCATCCTGAAAAACTGGGGCCTCAAAGACATCCGCTACATCGGCCTCATCGCCGCCCCCGAAGGCGTGACCACCCTGCACAACGAACACCCGGACGTGCGTATCCACCTCGCCGCGATGGACTCCCACCTGAACGAAAATGCGTACATCGTCCCCGGCCTGGGCGACGCGGGAGACCGGCAATTCGGAACCATGTGAATGACCAATGACCAATGACCAATGACCAATTGTGAAGGTCTGCCAACATCTCTGCCATTGCGCGCGACCGATTTACCCAATTGTTGGCAATCCGAGCACTTTGAACTAGCGGCCAAGCGATCACCCAACTATCCCCATGTATTGGTCATTGGTCATTGGTCATTGGTCATTGGTCATTGGTCATTGGTCATTGGTCATTGGTCATTGGTCATTGGTCATTGGTCATTGGTCAT
>JAYUGD010000178.1:0-6582 GCA_043767785.1 Zavarzinella sp.
CTCCGAAGCGTCGCGTCGCGGCTAAACGAAAGTCACTTTCCCGCTTCCGTTTTCGTCACCCACATCAGCGCGTTGTCGAGCATCTTCACGAAGTTCTCGTCCTGAAAATCCTTGGGGTGCCCGAGAGACGTGTAGAACACACGCCCCTTCTCTCTTTCTCGAACCCACGTCACCGGCTCCGTGTGGTCGGGGATGGTTCCCGTCATCAGCACGGTCACGTCCTTGGCGACGTTGGCGTTCTTGTACAACCCCCCGGTCGCCTTGATCGACTTCACGCCGGCCATGACCAGGTGCTTGGCGGCGGCGTCCGTCAGTTTCGTTTCGGTTCCCAGGTCGTGGCCGTAGTGGTTGCCGTAGTCGCCGCCGTAGATTTCCTTGTCCATCGCCAGCCAGTTTTGGAAACCGTGGCTGGCGGTGCGGATGCCGACGACAGGCTTGCCCGACGCGGCGTACTTCTTCACGGCGTCGAGTTGCGGGCCGTCGATCTTGAGCCGGCGGGTGAAGAAGACGGCCACGTCGCACTTATCCAGCCCGTCGATCAGGCCGGGGATGTCCTCGTCCGTCTTGCGGAAAGCCCGGATGATTTCCACCGGGTAAGTCGCTTCCAAGTGCTTTTGCCAGAGGGCCAGCGACTCGTCCGACGTGTACTCCACGGAGCCGGAGACGAGCAGCACCTTCAACTTCTTGGCGGCGCCCACGTCCTTCGGCTTCGGCGTCTCGGCCGGGGCCTCCGCCTGCATGTAGGCGAACAGGTCGCGGACATCGTCGTCACTCATCGTGTCCAGCATTTTTTCCGGCATCAACGACACGGGTGACGGCAACATTTCGTCGATGGCCGTCTTCGACAGCGTCGTCCGCACCGGCTTGTTGTCCACCACCGTGACCAGCGTGACGGCCGTCTCGGTCGGGTCTTGCACCACGCCGCTGAGGCGGCGGCCGTCGTTTGTGGTCACGTTGAACTGGAGGTATTCCGGCCGCACATAACCCGACGGGTCCACGATCTGGGCCAACAGGTAGCCGCGGTTCTTGCGGTCGGCGGTTGTCAGGTCCGGGCCGATCTTGGCCCCCTCGCCGAACAGTTGATGGCACGATGCGCAGTTCTTGGTGAAGAGTTCCTTGCCGTGAACTTTGTTCCCGGCCCCGCGGCCGAGGATGACGCCGAGCCAGGTGATGCGGGCCTGCTTCTCCCCCGGCGTGGCCGCCCCGATCTTGCCCCAGTGCTTCAGCACCAGCGCGTCGATCTTGGCGTCCTTGAAGTCGGCCAGCGGCCGAAGTTGCTCGATGGGGAGCGTCTTCGCGTCGAGCTGCTTGGCCTCGACCATCTCCAACACTTTTCCTGCTGTCGTCGGCTTGCCGAGCAGGAAGGCTTGGCCTTGGGCGCGCAACCCGCCGGTCATCTTCGGGAACGCCGCCAGCACGTCATTGCCGAAGGCCTGGTCCGCGTACCCGGCGACGGCGAGCATGGCGGCCGAACGCACACCGTCTGACTTGCCTTCGTGGAACAGTTTGGTGAGGACTTGCAACGAGTCCTTGCGGCGAAGCTGGCCGAGCAACTGGATCAGGTTGACGGCCTCTGCGTCCGGCAACTTCCCGCCGGTCAATTTGGCGTGGGCCTGTTGCAGGGCGTCGCCGTGGTTGAAGCGGAGACGCAGGCGTTGGAAATTGGAGTCAGCCGCGTCGGTCTTCACCAACTCATCAAATCGTGGACTTAGCAAATTGCAGGGTTGCGGCTCCGCTCGACCTTCCATCCCTGCTTCCAATCCCTTAAACACCAATCCGCGAAACTGTGCTGGCACCATGTGCAGTAGTTCGTTTGTCGCGATGAACAACTTGCTCGTTTCATGTTCCAAATCGGCTGCCATCACCCGGCGGGCAATCCGTTCAATAAGAACGTTCTTCATCATTGGCGAATCCCAGACGACTTCGAAAGTCTCCGGGAGTCGGTAGTCGAAGAGCGGGTAGCCTACGGCCGGCTCTAAAGCCCACCACACCAGTAACGGCAAGTGAGGATCGGTGGCATCTTCCAGCCGAGCCGAAAGTGCCAGAGCGATTTTGACCCACGTTTCCCGGTCGAACCGCTTCGCCGTGCAAGCGAGTTGGCTACGTACGGTCACGCTTGGGTCGGTCTTAGCGAGTTTCACTAGCGCGTCGCCGAACACACCGGCGGGCCGGGCGTCCGCAGGGCGGTCGTCGATCACCCGCACCGCCCACCCTCGGTCGCCGATCAGGCGCACCGCCCACGCCCGGACGTGTTCGTTCTCGTGGCTCAACAGCGTGATGGCGAACTCGTCGCGGATCGGTTTGATCGCGTTGGCAGCCCACAGCGATTCAAGGGCTAACAGGCCCGTCCCGCGAGTGGCCTGCTTTTCCAGTCGCGGCAAGACCTTGTCATCCTTGCGGTTCGCCAACTCCTGCCGGGCCATATTCCGATACCACTTGTTCGGGTGGGCCAACAGGTCACACAACTCGTCGCTCGTCTTTTTGGTCAGGTCCATCGCCGGGATGGTGGCCTTCTCCTTGTAGTCGATGCGGTAGATGCGGCCGCTGGTCTTGTCCCAGGTGTCGATGGGGTCGAGGTGGGCGGCGCGCTTGTCGTACCAGTCGGCGACGTAGACGCAGCCGTCCGGGCCTTGGAAGCAGTCCACGGGGCGGAACCAGATGTCGTCGGTCGTCATCAGGTCGCCGCCGTGCGTCGCCTTGAACGTCGAGCCGTTCGGCGTCATCTTGTGCCAGTAGACGGCGTTGGAGAGCAGGTTTCCGGCGATGTACTGGTTTCGCATTTCCTCCGGGTAGCGGTCGGCCTGGTACATGATACCGCCGCAGGTGACGTGGCCCCCCTTAAACTTCTCGTAAGGGACGTGCTCAAAATAGCCGTAGGCGTGCGGGTTGTGCAGCGGGCCGTGCTTGGCGAACCCTTTGACGTAATAGGCCCCTTGCACATGATGCAACATCGCCGAGCCGCCGAAGTTGGTGCCGGCGATGCAGCGGCCAAACTGGTCAAAGTCCAAGCCATAGGTGTTGCCGCCGCCTTCGGCGAAGAGTTCAAACCGCTTCGTCGGCGGGTGGTAACGCCAGATGCCCTGCTGGAACTCGACGGGCGGCGAATCCGGGGAAGCCGGGTTCTTAATCTTGGCCGTCACCGTGCTTCCGTGGGCGCCGTAGAGCCAGCCGTCCGGACCGAATTGCAGCGAGTTGGCGTAGGAGTGTGTGTCTTCCATGCCGAAGCCGGAGAGCAGCACGGTCGGGTCGCCGTCCGGCACGTCGTCGCGGTTCTTGTCCGGGTAGAAGAGCAGGTAGGGGGGCTGGACGACATACACCCCGCCGTCGCCGAGGCAGAAGCCGGTGGCGAGGTTGAGGTCGGCGAGGAAGTCCTTGGACTTGGTGTACTTCCCGTCCTTGTCCGGGTCGGACAGGATCGTAATGCGGTCAATCCCCTTCGGCCCCTTGGGCGGCGGCTCCGGCACGCGGTCCCACACGGTTCGCAGGTACTGATCCTGCTTCACTGCCTTCAGCCCGGCCGGGTTGGGGTATTGCAGGTATTGCAGCACCCACAGCCGTCCCCGGTCGTCGAACTCCATGCTCAACGGCTGCCGGACCAACGGCTCCGCCGCGACGAGCGTGGCCGAGAAGCCCTCGGGCAGCCTCATTCGCTTGGTGGCTTCCTCGGGCGTGAGGCCCGCGCCCAAGACGGGCACGGAAAGGGAAAACAGCAAGAGCAGTGATCGCATGGGAAGAGCTTCCGGCGGCGGGGCAGGCGGTAGGTTTGCATTGTGATGCAGGGCCGGGCGAATTGCCACCGGAAAGTGGACGAAAAGGACAAGGCCGGTATTCACCCGGGAGGATGAGACAACCAAATGCAGGCCCGCTCGCGGCCGCCCTCAAGCGGTTGATCGGCCCGGTGTCCCTCATCACGGTCCAAGCGCCTGCGGGAAGTCTTCCGGCTCCGCGTCGTCCCCGGCCACCCTCGTCATCCACGGAACGGGAGATAGACAACAACTTGATCGCACAACTCTTCTTCCGTCATGCACTCCGCGAGGAGGAGAATGTCCGTGATGGCCGAGCCAGACGATTGTTCATTCGTCGTGACAATCAGGCCCGGCATCGGCTCCCCGGCCGTCACCCGTTGATAGGCGAAGCCCACCATTGTGTTCCGGTCGTTGGTGATGAGGGCTCGATTCGCTTCCGCGGCCCACGCCAAAACTTCCGGGTCGGGCGCGCCCTCGGGCAATGCGTCTTGGACGCGCACCAAGTCGATTTCCGGCACGCGGCGCCGGAGGCCGCGGATGATTTCGCCGTTGACATCGGCGTCACTGGCCAGTCGGAGCATCGGCCTTCTCCCCGAGGCCGCGGCGGACGAGCAGTTCTTCCGAGGAGATGCGCGGGCGCTCGGCCTCGATCTTCGCCCGGAGGGCCGCGGCTTCCTCGGCCCGATTCATGAGATAGGACCGCACGTCGTCGCGGTGCCGGAGGTAGTAGGCGATCGCCGCGTGGACATCGGCCAGCGCCAATGTGTCGTACGCGCGGACCAAGTCTTCCGGCGTCTTGCCGTTCTCGTACTGCTCGACGACCACGTCGAGGCTAACGCGGCTTTTGCCGACGCGGACGACGCCCCCGTCGTCCGTCCGGAGCGGCGGGGCTTCCGTGAGAAGAGCCATTCCGTTCGCCACGCTCGTCATGGGCCGCCTTTCGAGTGTCGCCGGGCCAGTATGTATTCTACTGCCCGCCACACGCCAGTACGGCATTAAGTGAACGCCTTTTGGCCGGGGGGTGAGGCAATGCGCCGAAGCCTTCTTCGAAACCGCTCACTCCCCTTTTGCATTTCCCCCGCCCGTCGGTTATCCTGTCCCTGCCCTCTTCTCCCCGGCCCTGATGGTGAACCGACCCATGCTCATGCGCTTCGCGTTGCTGTCCCTGTTCCTGTGCCTGCCGGCCGTCGCCCAAGACAAGCCGGTGCCCGCGAAGGAGGCCCCCGGCAAGTTCACGCTGCCCAAGGGGTTCTCGGCGACGCTGTTCGCCGGGGAGCCTGACCTGGTGCAGCCGATCGCGTTCACCTTTGACGACCGCGGCCGCGTGTGGGTGGTCGAGTGCTTGTCCTACCCGAAGTGGACGCTCGACGGCAAAGGGAAGGACCGCGTGACCATGTACGAGGACACGGACGGCGACGGCCGATTCGACAAGAAGCAGGTGGTCGTCGCCGACGGGTCCAACCTCAGCGGCATTGAACTCGGGCACGGCGGCATCTGGCTTTGCTCGGTGCCAAACCTCGTGTTCGTGCCGTGCGACTTCAACGCGGACGCGCCGAAGATCGGGGCGCCAAAAATCGTCCTCGACGGGTGGAACGTCAAGGACACGAAGCACAACATCTTCAACTCGCTGATCTGGGGGCCGGACGGCTGGCTGTACGGGTGCAACGGCATCCAGGCCAAGTCGATGGTCGGCAAGCCCGGCACGCCGGCCGCCCAGCGCGTCGAGATTAACGCCGGCGTGTGGCGCTATCACCCCGTCCACGGGATTTTTGAGGCGTTCGCCCACGGCACCACCAACCCGTTCGGGCTGGACTACAACGAGGCCGGCGAGTTCTTCATCACCAACTGCGTCATCAAGCACCTGTTCCACGTCGTCCCCGGCGCCGTCTTCGACCGCATGTACGGGCCGGACATTAACCCGAACACGTTCGCCCGCATGCCGAGCATCGCGGACTACATCCACTGGGCCGGCGGGGACTGGACGAGTTCCCGCGGCAACAAGCCGGAACACTCGGACGCCGGCGGCGGCCACGCCCACAGCGGGGCGGCCGTCTACCTGGGGGACAATTTCCCGCCCGAGTACCGCGGCAACCTGTTCACCTGCAACATCCACGGCAACCGGCTGAACCAGGACAAGCTCGTCCCGTACAAGTCCGGCTACAAGGCCGAACGCGCCCCGGACTTCCTGTTCGCCAACGACCCGTGGTTCCGCGGCATCTGCGTCAAGGTCGGCCCCGAAGGCGGCCTGTACGTCTCCGACTGGACCGACACCGGCGAGTGCCACAACTACGTGATGGTGGACGCGACCAACGGCCGCCTGCACCGCGTCGTCTACGGAACGCCGAAGGTGAAGTCGTTCGACTTGAGCAAGTTGACGGACAAGGAGTTGGTTGACCTGCAGATGCACAAGAACGACTGGTACCCACGACATGCGCGGCGACTGTTGCACGAGCGGGCGGTGGCCGCACGATTGAGCGACGACTTTATGACCCATCTCAAAAATCGTCTGTTTGAGTCCGCGTCGGAACTTCACTCGCTGAAACTGTTATGGACTCATTTCCAAACAACCGGCCACGTCATCGCATTTGAAGATTGGAAAAAGTCTCCGGTCTTAATGGGTTTCATTCGTCGATTATCCATCGAACAACACACGCGACGCGTGCCGCAGATTAGTCCGGCGTTGATCGACAGACCCGGATTGCCCGTGGTTGTACCTCCGGAACTTTTGTTAAGTCACGCCTCAAGTCTTAGGCAAGTGCCGTTGGAACATCGGTTTGAGATGGCTGTCCATCTGCTCAACAACTTGAGTTCGTCTCATGCAAACGACCAGAACATC
>JAYUGD010000179.1:0-2313 GCA_043767785.1 Zavarzinella sp.
CGCAACTTTCTGGGAATGGTGCTGTTTGCCGCCATCAACATCTGGCTCAAGTAGCTTGACATGACATTGGAACAATCGTTTTTAATCAACACGGCCTAGAATGTTGTTCACTATCGTCGCCGTCGATTTCATGGACAAGGACGGTCGGTCATGGCTGATCTGGAATCCGATCCCCCACCTATTGTGCTGTCCCCCTCCGATAAGGTGCGGACGTTTCCCGCCGCCCCCGGCGTCTACCTGATGAAGGATGCGACCGGGAAAGTCATTTACGTGGGGAAGGCCAAGAACCTGCGCAACCGGGCCGGCAGTTACTTCACCGCCATCGCCGCCGCCGAACGCCGGACGGCCGAGTTGGTGAAGCACATCGCGGACATCGACTTCATCGCGACGGACACCGAAGTGGACGCCCTCTTGAAGGAAGCCCGGCTCATCAAAGACATCCGGCCGCGGTTCAACTCGGACCTGAAAGACGACAAGACCTTCCCGTACCTGCAAATTCGCGTGCGGGAGGAGTTCCCCCGCGTCGAGATCACACGGAAGCCACGGCGCCGGGGCGTGAAGTTATACGGGCCGTTTACCAGCGCCAAGAGCTTGCGGATGGCCGTACAAGTGCTGCAACGGGTGTTCAAATTCCGCACCTGCGCGCTGGAGATCAAGTCGGACGAGCCCAAGTGGCGGTGGTTTCGGCCGTGCCTGTTGGCCAGTATTCGCCAGTGCACTGCCCCGTGCAACCTGCGCGTATCGCGGGACGACTACCGCAAGCAAATCCGCTCCCTGAGGTTGATCTTGGAAGGCAAAAAGACCCGCCTGCTCCGCGAGATGAACACGGAGATGCAGGAGGCCAGCGCCGCCCTGAACTTCGAGAAGGCCGCCCGCGTCCGGGACGAGATCGCCGCCCTCGGCAAGCTCGACCTGCGGGGCGACGCCGACAAGGACATCCAGCCGGAAGCCTTCCACATCGACCCGAAGAAGGGGTTGGTCGGCCTCAAAAAGGCGCTGGGCCTGTCGCACGTCCCGCGGTCCATCGAGGGGTTCGACATCGCCCACCTGAGCGGGCAAGACACCGTTGCCTCACTCGTCAGTTTCTTGGACGGCCTGCCGTTCAAGAACGCTTACCGTAAGTTCAAGATCAAGAGCGTGGAGGGGGTGGACGACTTCTCCTCCATGCGCGAGGTCATCAGCCGCCGTTACGGCCGGCACCACGAAGAATGGGGCACCCCGGACATCGTGCTGATCGACGGCGGCAAGGGGCAGTTGAACGCGGCGATGGACGCCTTCCGCATGTTGGGCGTCGAACCGCCGACGTTGATCTCGCTCGCCAAACAGGAGGAAGAAATCTTCCGGCCGGGCGAGAGCGAGTCGATCAAGCTCAGCAAGCACTCGGCGGCCCTGCGCCTGCTCATGTACGTGCGGGACGAGGCGCACCGCTTCGCCCAGCACTATCATCACCAACTCCGGCACCGCCGGCTCAAGAACCAGTTCGACGACACCTCCTCCCGGTAGGCTTCGATGCGCATTTTGTTGACGAACGACGACGGCATCTACGCCCCCGGCCTGCGCGCGATGCGGAAGGAACTGCAAAAGCTCGGCGACGTGGTCGTCTGCGCCCCGGCCACGGAGCAGAGCGCCGCCGGCCACTCGGTCACGCTGCTGGCCCCGCTGATCGTGCAGGAAATCTTCGACGAGCAGAAGGAGTTCCTCGGCTGGGCGGTGGAAGGCCGTCCCGCCGACTGCGTGAAACTGGCCCTCGTGGAACTGTTGCCCAGCTTGCCGGACTTGATCGTCAGCGGGTTGAACGCCGGGTCGAACGCGGGCATCAACGTCATGTACTCCGGGACCGTGGCCGCCGCCGTGGAAGGGGCCTTCTTCCGCTGCACGGCCATCGCGCTCTCGCAGTCGTACCGCAAGCCGACCCAGATTGACTTCCCCGCCGGGGCGGCCGTCGCCCGGCAAGTCGTCGAGCAAATCCTGGCGTCGAACCCCAAGCCGGGGTCGCTGTTCAACGTCAACCTGCCGAGCGCGGACCTCGGCCCGCCCAAGGGGTTGAAGGTGTTGCCGCAGAATGTGGCCGTGTATCAGGAAAGTTTCGTCCGCAACGTGGACCCGAGAGGAAGAACGTATTTTTGGCTCGGCGCCGAATATGGCTGCGCCGAACCACACCCCGATACGGACGAAAGCGCCCTGCAACAGGGGTATGTGACGCTGACGCCGCTGCACTTCGACCTCACCGACCACAAGATGGTGGCGGCGATGCAGGGGCGGGAGTGGACGCTCGAAAGGCAGCCCCCCCCCGGCCCCCCCTTGCCAAGGGGG
>JAYUGD010000180.1:0-2310 GCA_043767785.1 Zavarzinella sp.
GCGTCTTGGCGGCAAAAATGGTTTGTCCGTATTCCAACGCCATTCCGCATACACTCATGGGAGACCCCGAGGGACCGTGAGATGGCGGAGAATAGTCAGGTCGGCCGGCCGCTGCGGGTTCACGTCCCCACGGGGCCGGACTCGCTCCTCCTTACCGGGTTTTCCGGGGCGGAGGCCGTCTCGGAACTGTTCCGCTTCGAGCTGGACATGCTGCGCCCGCTGAACAAGGGGGCCGTCCCGTTCGACAAGATTCTGGGCCAGCCGGCGGCCGTCGAACTTGACTTCCCGGCCTCCAAAATCAAGCGGTACTTTCACGGCATCATCAACCGCTTTTCGCAGGGCAAGATCGTCCGCACCGGCAACAACCCGGACGAGACGTTCATCGCGTACCGGGCCGAGTTGGTCCCGCACCTGTGGCTGCTGACCAAGAAGGTGCAGAGCCGCATTTTCCAACACGTCTCCGTGCCGGACATCCTCAAGGCCGTGCTGGCCGGGCTGACGGTCAAGATGGACCTGCAAGGCAAGTTCCACCCGCGTGACTACTGTGTGCAGTACCGCGAGAGCGACTTCGCCTTCGCCAGCCGGCTGATGGAAGAAGAGGGCATCTACTACTACTTCAAGCACACGGACAAGGGCCACGAACTCGTGCTGGCCAACACGCCGCAGGGCCACGCGGACGTGCCGACGTTCAAGACGATCACCTTCGAAGAATTGCAGGGCGGCAACCGGCCGGACCAGCGCATCTCGCGCTGGGAGAAGGTCCAAGAAATGCGGTCCGGCAAGGTGACGCTGTGGGACCACAACTTTGAAATCCCGCACAAGCACCTGGAGGCCGACATCGCCACCCCCGGCAGCGTGAAGGTCGGGAAGGTCGAACACAAGTTGACCGTGGGCGACGTGCCGAAGCTGGAGCAGTACGACTACCCCGGCGGCTACGCCGGCCGGTTCGACGGCATCGACCGCGGCGGCAGCCCGCAGCCGGCCGAGTTGCAGAAGATTTACGAGGACAACGCCCGCACCGTGAACCTGCGAATGCAGGAAGAGGCGGCCGGGGCCGTCACCGTGGAGGGGGGCGGCAACTGCCCGCAACTGTCGGCCGGGCACCGCTTCAGCTTGGTCAAGCACTTCGACGCGGACGGCGACTATGTGCTGACCCGCGTGGAACACACGGCCAAGATCGGCACCAGTTACCGCACCGGCGAGGGCGAGGAGTTCCAGTACCAGAACGCCTTCGAGTGCATCCCGGCCGTCGTCCCGTACCGCCCGGCCCGCAAGACGCACCGGCCCACGGTGAGTGGGGCGCAGACGGCCGTGGTCGTCGGCCCGGCCGGGGAGGAAATCTTCACGGACAAGTACGGCCGCGTGAAGGTGCAGTTCCACTGGGACCGCCAAGGCAAGATGGACGCGGACAGTTCCTGCTGGATCCGCGTCGGGACCATCTGGGCCGGCAAGGGCTACGGCGTCATCCACATCCCGCGCATCGGCCACGAGGTGATCGTCGATTTCCTCGAAGGCGACCCGGACCAGCCGATCATTGTCGGCAGCGTCTTCAACGCGGACCACGTCCCGCCGCTGGACTTGCCCAAGGAGAAGGTGCAGTCCGGCCTGCGCTCGGCCAGTTCCCCCGGCAGCAGCGGGTTCAACGGCATGGTGTCCAACGACACCAAGAGCAAGGAACACCTGACGATCCACGCCCAGTTCGACGAGACGCACACCGTCGAACACGACCAGACGCACACGGTGAAGAACAACCGGACGCACACGGTAAACGTGGACGAGTCGTACACCGTCCACGGCAACCGCACCCACACGGTGGACAAGAAGGAGACGGTGACGATCAAGACCGGCCGGGCCACGACCATCACGGCCGGGGACACGCAGACCATCTCGGCCGGGCAGACGATCACGGTCAACGACGGCAAGACGATCACCGTCAACGGGGCGCTGAGCGAGTTCTTCAACGCGACGCAATCGACGACGGTGCAAGGCAAAATCGCCATCGCCTCCGCCACGAACGAAATCGAGATCAGCGCGTCCACGCAGATCAAACTCGTCACCGGGGCGAGTTCCATCCTGATGAAGGCGAACGGGGAAATCGAGATTTCCGGCAAGCTCATCACGATTTCCGCCACCGCCGAGGCCAAGATCGGCGTCGGCAACCAGAACGCCAAGTTCGACACGGCGAAGACGGCAATTGCCGGGGCGGCCATCGCGTCGTCGGCGACGGGGAGCCACGACATCAGCGGGGCGTTAATTAAGATTAACTGAGACGGATTGTTGAAGGCGAGCGGGGGGCGTCAGCCCCCTGTG
>JAYUGD010000181.1:0-2304 GCA_043767785.1 Zavarzinella sp.
CAGTCCGGCTCGGCTCGCCGGACCTACTTATGGGACAGTCGCTTAGCCGACGTACACTCCGCCCGTCAGTGCCGTCGCGAACGGGTCGAGTTCTTGCGAAGGATTGTCGGTGCGGCCAGCAATGAGGCTGGGAGCCTTGTAAATCCGCACGCGGGAGAGCTCGCCTTCGCCGCTGCCCGTAATCAAGTCGGCGCGGCCATCGGCATCGACGTCCCGCATGGCGACGCGGACACCCCCGCGGAGTTTCTTGTCGCCGACGAAGAAGTTCGCGATCTGCACGGTGCTGGCGACGTCGTCGAGCGACCCGAACGGCCCCGCTGCGAGGAGCGCCTTGCCGCTGACGATGCGAACGCGGGGGGCGCCGTCCGGCCCGCCGCCGAAGGCGATGTCGGCGTAACCGTCTTTGTTCACGTCGCCGACCGCGACGAAGGCCCCGTTGCGCAAGCTGTCCTCGAAGGCAAAGAAATCGGGGACGAGCGTTCGCGGAATGCCCGCGCCGTTGGCCACGTCTTTGCCGTTGTAAATCGCGATGCGGGCGCCGCCGAGGAACCCGGCCGAGACGACCAAATCGGGCGAGCCATCGGCGTTGATGTCGCCGAGGGCGACGCGGGCTCCGCCGCGGAAGTCGGGGTCGGCAATCCCGTAGAAGCGGGCGATCTGGCCGCCGCCGCCGTTGAAGATGGCCACGATCGGTCCGCCGCCTTCGTCGGGCGTGACCACGATTTCGGCAAAGCCATTCTTGTCGAAGTCGCCGACCGCGACGTAGACGCCGCCGGTGAAACTACTCTCGAAGGGCTGCCAGCTGGCAAACTCTTGGTGGGTCACGCCATCGAGGATGGTGATGCGATTCGGGACGCCGGGGCCGGTGCCGCCGATGTAGTCGATGACGCCGTCGCCGTTGACATCCCCGACGGCCGTGCGAACCGCGACCGTTTGGCCGGGGAAGAAGTCGAGCGTGGTCCGCACCGAGTAACCGCCGCCGCGGGGGGCGAGCACGCGGGCCGTCCCGTCGGGCCGACCGCCGGCGAGCGACGGCGGGAGCGTGCGGTAAATATCGTTCACCGGCGGGAACAGCGGCTCCGGCGGTTCCGGCGGTAGCGGCGGCGCGGGGGGCGGATCGACGCCGAAAATCCGCACGGCCGTGAAGTTCCCGAGGGCTCCGCCGACGATCACGATCTTGCCGTCCGCTTGGCGGACGGACGCGAGGCCCCCGGTCGTCTGGCTCACGGCCGAGCCGAGGCCGGTCGTAATCTTGCCGCCGAAACCGAACGTGTCATCCGTCGTCCCGTTTGCAGTCAATCGGGCGATCGCAAAATCGTTCGTGTTGAACGAATTGCCCCGTTCGGCTTGCCCGCTGACGAGAATCTTCCCCGTGGCGTCCAAAAGGACGCTCGTGGCCACATCGTTGGTGCCGCTGGCGAGATCAAATGAGATCGTGGTTTTTCCGTTGAAGCCGAAGGTGGTGTCGACTTGACCGGTCGAATCGAGCCGGGTGAGGGCGAAGTCTTTGCCGGAACTGAAGAAAAACGTGTTTGTCGTGGCCGACCCGGCGACGACGATCGCGCCGTCCGGTTGAATGGCGATACTCTTGGCGACGTCCGTGCCGAGCGTGCCGTTGAGGTCGAAGGCGACCGTGGTTTTGCCGGACGTGCCGAAGGTCGTATCGAGGGTGCCATCGACGTTGAGGCGGGTCAGCCCGAAGTCGGTATCGTTGAAGTTGAAGAATTGGACGCTGCCGGCGAGGACGAGTTTGCCGTCGGGTTGGCGGGCGATCGCGTAGGCTTGGTCGGTATCGCGGCTGAACCCGCCGCCGTTGTTGAACGCCACGGTCGCTTTGCCGCCGGTGCCGAAACTCGCATCGAGGGAGCCGTCGGGATTGAGCCGCGCGGCCGCATAATCGTAATCGGAGACGTTATTGTCGGTGAATCCCGCGAGTACGATCTTGCCGTCCGGTTGGATCAGCAGCGCGTGGGCTTCGTCGTTGGAACCGCCGAAGAATCGGTTCGTCACGAACTGGACCGTGAGTTTGCCGCCGATGCCGAACGAGGTATCGAGCGTTCCGTCGGTATTCAACCGGGCGACGCCCATGTCGTAGTCGAAGTTCGCCGTTCGGACTCGTCCGGCCAGCACGATCTTCCCGTCGCCTTGCACCGCGACGGCGTAGCAGGTGTCTTCGTTGAAGAAGCCGGAAAAGCCGTAGAGATCGAAGCCGACGCGAGCCACCCCGCTCGTTCCGAAGGTCGTGTCGACCGTCCCGTCGCTATTCAACTTGACTGCCGCGAAGTCTTGGCCACCTTGGTTGGT
>JAYUGD010000182.1:0-6555 GCA_043767785.1 Zavarzinella sp.
CTCCGCCGCGGAGAGGGGGTTAGGGGGTGAGGTTGCCTTTCCCTTACGCCTTCCACTGGGCCGGGTCCAGCACGCGTTCCGGAAGCGCCGGCATCGCGGCCGCCAGTCGTTCGACCGTTTCCCTTAATCTGTGGCGGTCCCACCACGCGGCTACATTTTCCGCGAGTTGGGCGGCCCGCTCGCACCCGAGCAATGGCACGGCCCCCGGCAGCGTCCCGGCGTAGGCCAGGAACAATTGCCACGCGGGGACGCCCGTCTCCCGCACGGCGGCCAACGGCCCCCGCAGCGCGGCGAGGTGTTCCGGCAAGGCGTCCGGCGCCAAGTGGGCCACGCCTTGAAGATAGATACTGCGGACGAAGACGACCCGCCCGCGGGCCGCCTCGAAGAACCCGGCCCGCGCCAGCCGCTGGTCGAACAGGCTGGCCGCGACCTGAATCACGGCCACGTCCGGGTCTTCCAAAGCGGCCCACGCGTCGGCGGGCGTCAACGCGGAAAGCCCAACCATCCCGACGCGGCCGGCGTCCCGTTCCCGCAAGAGTTGAGACCACACGGCTTGCTTCTGGGCCGGACGGTGCAGCAGTACGGCGTCCAGCGATGGGCGTTGCAACGCGGCTTCGCTGGCCCGCAAACTCTCCAGCAAGCCGGCCTCATCGACGACCGCCGGGTCCGTCTTGGTGACGACGCGCCATCGCGTGTCGTTGCCGACGTGTCGGCCGATCTCGCTTTCGCTGGCCCCGTAAGCGCGGGCCGTGTCGATGGTCCGCACGCCGGCGTCTAGGGCCAGTTTCAAGAGCCGCGAAAGTTCGGCCCCGGTCGGCGAGCCGGACTGGTTGGCGATGCCGTAGGGCATCCCCCACTGCACGGACCCGAGGGCAAGCTCGCCGAAGCCGCCCATGTCAGCGACCGCCTTCGACGCCCGCCCGCACGGCGTCGATCACGCGGGCCACGTCGTCGTCAGTCATCTTCGGGTACATCGGGATGCTCAGGCACGAGGCGTAATACGCCCGCGAGCCGTCGTCCAACTCGCCGGCCCGGTCCTTGTAAAAGGGCTGCATCGGCACCGGGATGTAATGCACCTGCGGGATGATGCCGCGCTCGCGCAGACCGAGGAACATCGCCTTGCGCCGGGCCGCAAGGCCGTCCAGCGATTCGCCGGGTCGTCCCACCAGCCGGATCACATAGAGGTGATAGGCGCGCCGAACCGTGTGCGGGGCTTTCCCCAGCGGGGCGACCTGCCCGGCGAACGGCGAGTCCGCGAAGGCGGTGTCGTAGCGGGCGGCGATCTCGTTGCGGCGGACGACGAACGCCTCCAGCCGGGTCATCTGCGAAATGCCGAGCGCGCACTGCATGTCCGACAGCCGGTAGTGATAGCCGAGCGACGCTTGCTCGTAATACCACGGGCCTTCGTCGGGCCGCGTCAACCGTTGCGGGTCTTTGTGGATGCCGTGCGAGCGCAGGTCTCGCAGCGTCGCCGCGTACTCGGCGTTGTTCGTGAGGACGGCCCCCCCCTCGGCCGTCGTGACGTGCTTCACCGGGTGGAAGCTCAGGATGGCGAAGTCGCTGAACACGCCCGACCCGGCTTTGTACGTTTGCCCTCCATGCGTAAACGTGGCCCCGAGCGAGTGGGCCGCGTCTTCGATGACCTTGGCGCCGACGCTGTCCGCGATGCGCTTCACGGCCGGCAAGTCGGCCGGCTGCCCGGCGAAATCCACGGGGACGATGACCTTCGGCGGAGCGCCTTTCGCGGCCAGTTCCCGCACGCAGGCGTCCAATGCGTTCACATCCATCAGCCCGGTGTCCGGATCGACGCCGACGAAGTGCGGTTCACCGCCGCAGTAGGCGATGCAGTTGGCGCTGGCAGTAAAGGTAATGGATGAAGTCAGCCCGACATCGCCGGGGCTCACCCCGGCCGTGAGGGCCGCGAGGTGCAGCGCCGCCGTCCCGCTGCCGACGGCGACGGCGTGGGCCGCCCCGGTCGCCTCGCGCAAGGACTGCTCGAACCGCTCGACGGCCGGCCCCTGTGTCAGCCAGTCGCCGCGCAGGCACGCGACGACGGCCGCCACGTCGGCGTCGTCGATCCACTGCCGGCCGTAGGGAATCGGTGCGGGCATTCGGCTCCTCGTCCGTGGAGAGTTGCGGTCCGGAAGACAGTTTACGGAACGGGCGTTCAAATACCGCCGTCAGGCGGTCGTGTTGGAGTCCCGACTTCAGGCGGTCTTGGACTTGTCACCCACCGGCGGCCGGCGAACCGAGTCTTCGTGGGTTCGCCTTCGTGGGTGACGACTTCTCGCTCGTGGGTCGGACCCGCGAAGACGCGGTCCTCCTGAGCCTTGTGGGCCTGAGTTCCAAGACCGCCTGAACAGTCGTTCCAACGCGGAGAGATATTGGCTGACGCGACCCCCCCAGCCCCCTTGGCAGGGGGGGAGGAAATCCGGCCGGCGCGTGAACTCCTTGTTTTATGGAGGCCGCCACAATTCTTCCCCCCCTGCCAAGGGGGGGGCTGGGTGGGGGCGCGTCAGCCAGTGACTTACACTGTTGGAAGCACTGTGAAGGCGGGATTCTAGCGAGCGTTGCGCCGGCCAGCCCGAAAGCCGCGGGATTCCCCGCATTTTTATGGCAAAGCCGCTCGCATCGAGCAGAAGTCGATGAACCGGTTTCGCGAAGGCCGAGGCACGTCCCGAATTGACCAGGCGAAGAAACGAGGGCGGGTGGAAAGCGCCTCGACACGTCGATGCCGACGCCGAATTTCCGTCTCACGGCGAAGCCCTTCAAGGCAGGCAAGAGACGCGACCGTGGCCGGCCGTGCGTTCAGCCGTCAAGAAAACGCGAAGAGTCCTGTACGAGTCGAAAGTCCGCAGCATTCGGCGGGCGTCACGTCGACCCGCCGCATCGAGTTCGTGTACGTCCACAACTGCAACGAGAGCGCGAACGTCGACAAGAAATTGCGGACGGCGGCGCAGGTGGCGGCCGGCCTCATGGGCCGGGCCGGCGTCGCCGTCGGGCGCCGCGAGATCGGGCTGGCCGCCCTCGAGAGCCTGTGCCTGTCGTGCGAGAGCGAAATCCTGGTCGAAGACGAGAGCGTCGTGGCCGCCGAGAACGCGATCGAGGAGACCGGCGAGGGCTGGCGGTCCATCATGGTGTCGGTCCCCGGCGACTGGCTGCATGAGCGGCACGCCAAGCACGGGCCGCGCCTGTTCAGCGCCAACTACCGCGACTTCCTCGGCGTCCGGAACAGCATGAAGAACATCAACAACGGCATCAAGACGACCGTCCAGACCGGCCGGCTGCCATATTCCCCGCGCATCGGCGTCCCGGCGACGAAGCACGCCTTGCTGGCCTGGTACGTGCTCAGCCCGGCGCTGAACAGGTCCACCGCCCCGCCGAAGTAGTCGCCGTCCTGCAACTTCTCCAGGCCGCTGGCCGTCTGCAACACGGCCGTCGTTCCCATGATGACCCGGTTCACCCCCACCACGGCCCGGCCCATGCCGCACACCTTGAGCCCGCGCGTCCCGAGCATCAGGGCCGTCCCGATCTGCAGGAACCCCTCCGCGTAGTCCCCGTTCGCGATGCTCTGCGCCCCGGCGGCCGTCCCCTGGGCCAGGTTGTTCAGGTTCATCGCCTTCTGGACCACGCCCAGCGCCCCGCCGGCCGCCCCGCCGAACCCCATGGCGATGTTGTGGACCATGCCGATGTTCTGGCCGATGGCGTACCCGACCGAGTTGTAGTCCACCGCGTCGTCGTAATTCATCTGCTGCCGGAACAGCGACGTCATGCCGCCGGTCAGCGTGTCGGCCCACGCGGCCGACAGGTCGGAGATCGTCTTGAACGCGTCCCCCGTCGTCTTCGGCGGCGGCGGCAACACCGGCGACACGTCGGCCGGGATCTCCTTCTGGAACGTCTCGATCCGCTTGTCCAGCGTCGACCACGCCGCCTTCTGCTCGGCCACCGCCTTGCGCACGTCCTCGGCCCCGCTCCGGGCCGCCCCGCGGGCGGCCATGGCCACCGCCACCGGGTCGGCCGACGCCGACGCCAGCCCGCCGGCCGCCCCCGCCACCCCCTGGAGCATCTTGGCCGCGGCGGTTGCGGCCGCCGCCTTCACCGCCTCCGGCACGCCGCCGGCCGCGTCGTTGTTCACCATGCCCCCGGCCGCCTTGCCGCCCCACGCCGCCACCAGCATCTTCTTGGACATCGCCCCGGCCGCCGGCCCGCCCGTCGTCAGGGCCGAAGCCGCTTCGAACAGCCCCCACACCTCTTCGAAGTTCGGCGCCGAGGTCGTCGTCGTCACCGTCCCGGACGGCAGGCTGGCGGTCCCCGACTGCGTCACCACTTTCGTGATGGGGTCGGCCGTCAGCGTCACCACGAGTAGGTCGATGCGGCGTTCCCCGGGCCGGGCCCAGGTCGGCCTGGACCTGCTCGACCATCTTTTTGAGCGACGGTTTGCACGTACTGTAGGCGTGTTTGCCGCAGTCGATGGGCACGGTTCGATCGCGGTCCGGGCCGGGGAAACGAACCAGGAACCAGTCGCCGAAGCCCCCCGTTGTACATGCGGACTTTGACCGCGGGCGACGGTGTCACTTTCTTTTTGGGCATCACATGCGCTCCGGTGTGAGCCGCATCCCGGAGGGGAACCGGCAACTCGACGGCGGCCGGCTGTGGCTTGCTGATGACGTAATGGATCGCGCCGTTCGCTTTGACGACGACCGTACGGCCGCCCCGCAACGGCAGCCCGCCGAGGTCATGATCGGTCGGCGCTGTTTAGGCGAACTGCAGCACCGTCTCCATGAGCGGTTGCCCGTCCTGGGCCACGCGGAACGACGAATGCATACCAGCCACCTCGATCTTCCCCTACGTCAAATTCGTTCGTGGAGTAGCGGCCTCATCCGGCTCATGGGCGTGCCGACAGGCATTTTTTTTTACCGAGCGACGCACACATGCGATAGCCGACTGCGAGGGAAAAAATATGGTGTAAATTCTCATATTGCATGAATTTTGACTATGCTGCTGCAATCGGTTTTTTAGAGGCCGTCCGCAGCCCGGTCCGCGCTTGGGCGGCGATCGTCTCGTGGATGAACCGCAGTTTGTCGATCACGGCCGGGGACATGACGAACGGGTAGCCGTCCGGCAGGCCCATGCCGCGGTTGAGGTTGTTCAGGACATACGTCAGTGGGAACCAGTTGTTGACCATCACCTGGAAGGAGTCCGGCTGCTTGCCGACGGGTAAGGCGGTCGCCTTCATCTTCGGCTCGTCGCTGCGGCCCGGCTTCAGTTGCAGGCCGCAGTCGGCGGCGGTTTCGAGCGTGTCGGTCATGTGCAGGTAGTGCGCCCACGACTCGGCCCAGTCTTCCCACGGGTGGGCGGCGGCGTACGCGCTGATGAACCGGGCGTTCCAGTCAGCCGGCGGGCCGGCGGCGTAGTGCTTCTGCAGGGCCTCGCCGTAGTCGGCCCGCTCGTCCCCGAACAGGTGGCGGTAGGCTTCCAGCCGCGGGGCGTCTTTGATTAACACTTCCCAGTAATAATGCCCGACTTCGTGGCGCATGTGCCCCAACAGGGTGCGGTACGGCTCGCCCATCGAGACGCGCCGCCGTTCTCGCTCGGCGTCGTCGGCCTCGGCGATATTGATGGTGATGAGGCCGTTCGCGTGCCCGGTGAGGACTGGCTTGGCGTCTTTTTCCGCGGGGTCCGGGTCGGCGAGGAACTCGAAGGCCAGCCCCTTTTCCGGGTCGTCCGTCTTCGGCGTGATGGGCAGTTTCAAGGCCATCAGCGTGTAGACCAAGCGGCGTTTGGCGGTCTCCAATTTGTACCACGCCTCCCGCGCGCCCGACTGCGTCAGGCTCGGGATCACCTTGGTGAGCCGGCACGACTCGCACAGCGGGTTCGGGTCATCGACATCGACGGCCCAGTTGCACACTTGATGGGCGGAGTAGTTCGCGCAGAGGCGGTAATGATTCTTCACGCCGATGGCCTCGGGCCGCCGCAGCGCCCCGGCGTCGTCCGATTCCAAGGAACCGATTTGCATGCGGTCGGGGAAGAAGGCGAGGGTGTGGCCGCAGTTGACACACAGAGAATTCTCGAAAAACACCACTTGGCCGCAGTGGTCACAATGGTCGATCTTCATCGGTCTCTTTCGGGCGGGGGGTCGTTCAGTCAAACGCCGTAAGTCAGCAATCGGCGTGCCGCAAAGGAATCCTCACCCAATTGCCCAGCCGTCACCGCCCGCCGACACACTGGCCACTCGGCCCGGTCGCTTTGGCTTTCCCGATTGATCCGCGGCCGGCGGGTGTCTAAACTAAAGCGGAAGTTGCCCGGCGCGAGAATTGTTCCCGCCCGGCGGCCCGCCCGCCCGGCGGAACCGTCGAAGTGCCGGAAAACTCGCCGACGTTTTCCCCGTCCCCCTGTATCCGGGTGAAGTTCCCGGCCGAAGTGAGTCTCACTCGCCGGTCGGACACTCTCTGACCGGATCGGGCGTGGAGGAGGCCACACCAAGATGCACCGTCTTTCTCACCCGCTGCTCCTGCTCTGCCTTGTCGCCGGCCCGGCCGCGGCCGACGACGGGCT
>JAYUGD010000183.1:0-6553 GCA_043767785.1 Zavarzinella sp.
GCGGCGAACAAGGCGGCCGTTCCGTAGAATAGAATCACCCGCCGGCCATCCAACCTCAAAGGCCCGTTTTCGATGATCGACCCGGACGAACTCCCGCCGCAGCCGACGCTCACCCCCGAACAGTACGACCGTCTCCGCGACGTGGTGGCCACCAAGGGGGCGGCCGCCGCGGTCGAACAACTGACCCGCGACTTGGAAGACCTCGGCGATGCGGACGCGCTGTTTTACGCCCTGCTGATGAAGAAGCGGGTGGAACTGGGCGTCTCGCCGTTCCCGAGCGGGCCGTCGACCGACTTGCCCAAGGAAGCGCACGAGCCTTACGAGAGCGCCATCCGGGACGCCGGGCGGTTGGTCGGCCAACAATTGCTGAAAAAACACGACATTCGCCGGGCGTACTTTTACTTCAACATGCTCGGGGAAACCGGCCCCGTGAAGGAGTATTTGGACGCCTACACGCCCACGGACGCCGACGACATTCAGGGCGCCGTGGAAGTGGCTCTGTACCAAGGCGTCCACCCGCGGAAGGGGTTTGAGTTGGTCGTCGAGCGGTACGGCATCTGCAACGCGATCACGACCTACGGCGGCCAAGACTTTTCACGAAATCCCGAGGGGAAGCAGTTCGCCATCCAAGCCTTGGTGCGGACGCTGCACGCCCAACTGTTGGAACGCCTCAAAGCCGATTGCGAGACCCGCGGCTTCGCGCTCGACGGGTCCGAGACGATCACGTCGATGGTGACGGCCCACCCGGAGTTGATGGCCGACGGCGGGTATCACATCGACACGTCGCACCTGTCGTCCGTGGCCCAATACGCCTTGGAATTGGACGCCTGCCCGGAGCGCAAGCAAGCCATTGAGCTGTGCCTGTACGGCGAACGCCTCAGCGAGACCCTTCGTTACCCGAGCGACCCGCCGTTCGAGAACGCCTACGCGGATTACAAGATTCTGCTGCAACTGCTGGAAGACATCGACCAAGGAGCCGGCCTGAAACATTTCGAAGCGAAAATTGCCCCCGGCGTGGCCGAAGGCAACACATTCCCCGCGGAAGTGTATGTGAACCTGATGATTCGGCTTGGCCGGAAGGACGAGGCCTTGGCCCTCGCCAAGCAATACCTGAGCGGCGAGCGCCGGCAACTCAGTTGCCCGGGCGTGTACGAACTCTGTTTCCAGGCGAAGGACTACGCCGGGCTGGCCGAAACGGCCAAGCTCCGTGGGGACAGTGTTTCCTATCTTGCCAGCCTGATTGCGGTTGGCAGTCGCTGAAAACTGCACAAAACTTCACCGGGGTTATCTGGCCGAGTTTGACTGGCCTTGCTATTTTATTTGTTTCGTGTGAGAACATCCGCATCGTTTGGGGCGACTATGTACGCGATCTTTGAAGACGGTTCCCGGCAATACCGCGTGAGCGTGGGCGACAAGGTCCGGCTCGACCACCGCGAAATCGCCGCCGGGGCCACGCTGACCTTGGACCGCGTGCTGATGCACGCCGACGGGGCGACCGTGACCATCGGCCAGCCGACCGTCGGCGGGGCGATGGTTCTCGGCGAGGTGATCGACCACCCGTCCGAAAAGTACACGATCCAACACTTCCGCCGCCGGAAGCACTCCAAGCGGCTGAAGGGTCACCGGCAACATTACGTCGAAGTGAAGATCACGCAGATCGTGACCGGCTGACGCCGGCCCGCCGGTCCGCGGATCGTCATGCTCGGGCAAGGAGGCTCGAAAATGCGTTCCCTATCCGTCCGTTTCCGACTGGGCATGTTGGCCCCGCTCGCCTTGGCGGGCGGCGCCGCGGTCTTCGCCCAGAATCCGGCCATCACTCCGCCGACGATCCTCGCGCCCACACCCGGCAACGGCCCCGTGGTCCCGGCGGCGGCCGTGGCGGACACCGGCCTTCCGGCGGCGCGCAAACCGGCCCCGTTTGACCGCTTCCGCAAGTACGATCAGCTTCCCGACCTGACCCGTCAAATAGTCCTCGCCACCCAGCGCGGCATGGAGTGGCTGTCCCGCGACGGCATCCACCAGTCGAACGGGCGGCTGATTCCGGGCCTGAACCCGGCCTTCGGCAAGGCCACCGAAGACGACCATTTCCTGCGGCAAACCGTCGGGGCATTCTCGCTGGCCCGCTCGGCCAAGCTGACGGGCGACGAGAAGTACGCCGTCCGGGCGGCCCAGACGATCCTCTCCCTTCTGTCGGAAACCCGCAAGGACGTTGCCAACCCGGCCGTCCGGCTGCCGGCGCAACCGTCGGCGGTCAGCAACCGCGTCGCCTCGGCCGCGTACTTGAGCATGGCGATCTACGAGATGCCGGGGGCGTCGCCCGAACTGTTGACGGCGGCCGAGGAACTGTGCGCGTTCCTCCGCACCAACCTGCGGCCCGATGGCTCCGTCCGCTTCGCGGACGCCGACGATGCGGTCGCCGACGCGGACGCGGCGAACCTGTACGCCGGGCCGACGGCTTACGCCCTCATCCTCAGTAACCGCGCCGCCCCGGCCGAATGGAAGGCGGCGGGGGTGAAGAAAATCGTCACCGCCTACCGCAAGCACTTCCAAGAGGCGCCGCGGATGACGTTCGTGCCGTGGATGACGGCCGCCTGCGTCGAAGCCCACCTCCAGACGAAGGACGCCGCGTTCGCCGATTTCGCCTTCGAGATGAACGACTGGCTGAAAAAACTTCAGTACGACCAGGCCGACGGCGGCAAGGTCGCGTGGCGCGGCGGCTTCCCGACGGTGAGCGACGGGAAACTGGCCCAAACCGCCCCGACCGCCGAGGCGGCTTACTACGCCTTCAGCCTCGCGGAATGCTGCCGGCTGATCCGGTACATGGACAAGCCGGACGCCGGCCGGTACGACGCCTACCGCATGAGCGCCGTGCGGGCCTTGCAATTCCTGACGACCCTCCAGTACGGGGACGACAACACGCAGCACTTCGCCGCCCACTTCCGCCCCGCCCTCGTCGGCGCGTTCCACCCGTCGGCGGCGGACGGCACGATCCGCACCGACCAGACGGCCATGTGCGTCACCGCGTTCGCCACGTTTCTCTTGGCCGGAGCCGACCAGTGATCCTCGATCATTTCCGGCGGGAAGACGCAAGCCATTTCCTCCCGCCAACGTATAAAGGAGAAAGCGGGCCGGGCCTCCCTCTGGCTCCGCTCCGCCCCGCACCAATCGGTAATCGCTTGATGACGATGGAAACCCGACCGTCTCCGCGGCCCGCCTGCAAGAGCCTGATGGGCGTGCAGATCGTCGGCACGGGGAGCTACGTCCCGGACGCGGTCGTCTCCAACGAGCACCTGCACCAGCGCATGGGGTTCGACTCGGACTGGATCGTCAAGCGCACGGGTATTCTCGAACGTCGCCATGCCCTGCCCCACCAAGCCACGAGCGACTTGGCGGTGGAGGCCGCCAATCGGGCGTTCGAATCATCCAAGATCGACCCGAAAGAAATCGACTTGCTGGTGCTGGGGACGTTCACCCCGGACATGTCCTTCCCCTCGACGGCGTGCATCGTCCAAGACCGCCTCGGGCTGGTGGCCCCGGCCGTCGAAATCGAAGCCGCGTGCGCCGGGTTCATGTACTCCCTCATCACCGCCGCCGCGTATGTGAAGGCCGGCGTCAGTGACACGGCCTTGGTGATCGGGGCCGACTGCAACTCCCGCATTCTAAACCCGGACGACATTAAGACCTACCCCCTGTTTGGGGACGGGGCCGGGGCCGTGATCCTGAAAAAGGGTCGCGACGACCAAGGCATCCTCGCCTACAGCATGGGGTCCGACGGCAACGGCGGCAACCTGCTCTGCCGGCCGTCCGGCGGCAGCCGCACGCCGCCGATGGCCGAGCATCTGGACCAGGGCCTCCACTACATGTTCATGGACGGCCGGGCCGTGTTCCGGTGGGCCGTCGATATTTTGTGCGACACGATCCAGGACGTGCTGAAGCACGCGGGCTTGGTCCCGGACGACGTGGACCTGTACATCCCGCACCAAGCCAACGTGCGGATCATCAACGCGGCCATCGACGTGTTGAAGATTCCGCGCTCGAAGGTGTTCAACAACCTCGAAAAGTACGGCAACACGTCCGCAGCCAGCATCCCGCTGGCGCTGGACGAGGCCTTGGCCGAAAACCGCCTCGCACGCGGCCGGCTCGCCGTGATGAGCGGCTTCGGCGCCGGGCTGACGTGGGGCACGGCCGTCGTCCGCTGGTGAACCTCGCCGCCGCAAAACTTCTCATTGCCCCGGATTCCCCGGGGCCTCTAAGACTGATTCATGCACGAATTTTTCGACCACACGGCCGACTTGGGCCTCCGCGTCGCGGCGGACTCGTTTCCCGCCCTGCTGGAAGAGGCGGCCGCCTGCCTCTTCGCCGCCGTGCTGGAAAACCCGTCCGCCGTGCGGCCGACCGAGGAAATTGTCGTCGCCGTGACGGGGGATGATCGCGAGTTTTTGCTGTTCGACTGGCTCCGCGAGTTGCTCCGCCGCGTGGAAATGGACGGCATGTTGTTCTCGCGATTCCAAGTCAATGCCACGGAAACCGGGCTGATCGGCCACGCTTGGGGCGAACCCATCGACCGCGACCGGCATCTCCTCTCCCACGAGGTCAAGGCCATCACCTACCACGGCTTGAGCGTCACACAGACGCCGGCGGGGTGGGTGGCCGAAGTCATCGTGGACATTTGAAGGCAAAGCCATGACCAAGCAACCGTTCAGCGGCCCGTTGGAGCGAATCGACCCGTGCTGCGTCCGCATCCCCGCCTCCTACAAGAAGGGCATGCGCGTCCCGGGGATGATCTTCGCCAACGAGCAACTCATGGAGGCGGTGAAGAAGGACCAAGCCGCCGACCAAGTGGCCAACGTCGCCTTCCTGCCGGGCATCCAAGTCGCCAGCATCGCCATGCCGGACATCCACTGGGGTTACGGCTTCTGCATCGGCGGCGTCGCCGCGACCGACCCGGCCGAGGGGGGCGTCATTTGCCCCGGCGGCATCGGCTACGACATCAATTGCGGCGTGCGCCTCGTGAAGACGAACCTGTTCCACCGGGACGTGAAGAATCACATGCGGGAGTTGATCGCCGCCCTGTTCAACACCGTCCCGGCCGGTATGGGCCGCTCCGGGGCATACGCCTTCAACGACAAAGAAATGCGCCCGTTGCTGGAACAAGGGGCCGGCTACGTGGTCGGCCGCGGCTTGGGCGTCCCGCGGGACTTGGCCAACACGGAGGCCAACGGCCGCATTGAGGACGCGGTGCCGGACGACGTGTCGGCGCACGCCATCCAACGCGGCAGCAAGCAGTGCGGCACGCTGGGCAGCGGCAATCACTTCATGGAAGTGCAAGTCGTCGATGCCGTCATCGACGCGGAAGTCGCCGGCGTGTTCGGCCTTGAAAAAGACATGATCTGCGTGATGATCCACTCCGGCTCCCGCGGGCTGGGGTATCAGGTGTGCGACGACGCCCTGATCCAGTTCCGCAACACGCACGAAAAGTACGGCATCGAACTCCCCGACCGGCAACTCGCCTGCGCCCCGGCCGAGAGCGCGGAGGGCCGGCGCTATATCGGAGCCATGCGGGCGGCCGCCAACTACGGGTTCTGCAACCGGCAATTGCTGATGCAGCAGGCGCGCGAGGTGTTCGCCGGCGTGTTCGGCCAGACGTGGGAAGACTTGGGCATGGAACTCCTGTACGACGTGGCCCACAACATCGCCAAGCTGGAAGAACACGCCGTTGACGGGAAGACCAAGAAGCTCTGGGTCCACCGCAAAGGGGCGACGCGGGCCTTCCCGGCCGGGCACAAGGAATTGCCGGCCGTATACCAAAAAGTCGGCCAGCCGGTCATCATCCCCGGGGACATGGGCCGGGCGTCGTGGGTTCTCGTCGGCCAACCCGGCAGCATGGAGCGCACGTTCGGCACGACCTGCCACGGGGCCGGACGGGCCATGAGCCGGACGGCCGCCGTCGCCGAGGCCGGCAAGCGGCGCATTGACAAGGAACTCGAAGCCCGCGGCGTGATCGCCATGTCCCAAAGCCGCCGCGGCTTGGCCGAAGAGCAGCCGAAGGCGTACAAGAATGTGGACGACGTAGTGGAAGTCGTGGACGGGGCCGGCCTCTCCAAGAAGGTCGCCCGCATGCGGCCGCTCGGCGTCATCAAGGGTTGAGCTGGGCCACGGCGGGGGTTTTGCCCTATCCTTGCGGAGAAGCCACCGCCATCCCGCCCCGCCGCATGAACAACCGTTCCGTCCCGGTTCACTTCCACGCCGATGGCCTCCCGCGCACCGCCGAGCCGGTGACGCGGGGCGTCCCCTTCCCGGCCGGCGCCCTCCCCCGCTTGGACCGACTGGTTTGCCGTGACCCGGCCGGGGCCGCTGTCCCACTTCAGGTACGCGGGCTGGAGCAGTGGGCCGACGGCTCGTGGAAGTGGGTGCTGTGTGACTGGAAAGTAAGCGTCGCCGACTCGGCCACTTACCACATCGCCGTCGGCGATGCCGCCAACCCGTTGACGGAATTCTGGAAGCCATCAGACGAGAAGATCCACCACCCGCTGCGGTATCAGCTTCCCGAGTA
>JAYUGD010000184.1:0-2295 GCA_043767785.1 Zavarzinella sp.
CATCGGCCTAGCTATGGTCGCGGCCGTGCGTGGCTACCGCTGCATCTTCGTCCTGCCGGACAAGATGTCGCCCGAGAAGATCGCCCTCCTGCGGGCGTACGGGGCCGAGGTGATCGTCACGCCGACGAGCGTCGCCCCGGACTCGCCCGAGAGCTACAACGGCGTCGCCGACCGGCTGGCCCGCGAGATTCCCGGCGCGTGGCGGCCCAACCAGTTCACGAACCTCAGCAACCCGGAAGTCCACTACCGCACCACCGGCCCGGAAATCTGGGAGCAGACCGACGGCAAGATCACGCACGTCGTCGCCGGCATCGGCACCGGCGGGACCATTTCCGGCGTGGGCAAGTTCCTCAAGGAAATGAACGCGGACATCAAAGTGATCGGCGCCGACCCGGAAGGCTCGATCCTTTCCGGCGGCGCCCAGCACGGCTGGAAGGTCGAGGGCATCGGCGAAGACTTCGTGCCCAAGACCTTCAACGGCCAGTTAGTCGATGACTGGGTCCGCATCGGCGACGCGGAGTCATTCCAAGTCGCCCGCGACGTGGCCCGGCGGGAAGGCATCCTCGTCGGCGGTTCGTCCGGCACGGCCGTCGCGGCGGCGCTGCGCTACGGCCGTCGGCTCTCCGCGGCCGACCTCGTCGTGGTAATCTGCGCCGACACGGGGCGAAACTACCTCAGCAAGTTCTTCGACGATGCGTGGATGGCCGCCAACAACCTGCAATGGGTGAAGACGGCCGTCCACACCGTCGGCGACATCCTGACCAAACGCGGCAAGCGGCCGATGTTCACCGTCAGCCCGGAGGCGACGGCGGCCGACGCCATCAGCCTGTTCCAGACGGCCGGCATCTCGCAGTTGCCGGTGCTGGAGAACGGCAAGCCGGTCGGCAGCGTGCAAGAAGTGACCATCGCCCGCATCCTGCACGACAAGCGCGACCCGGCGACGGTGACGGTCGGCGAGATCATGGCCAAGCCGTTGCCGCAGCTTGACATCACGACGCACATGGATGAGGCATACCGACTCTTGATGGCCGGCAACACCGGCGTCCTCGCCACCCACGCCGGGGAAATCATGGGCATCGTGACCCGCATCGACTTGATCGACTACTGGACCAACAAGACGGAAGGAACCTGACATGAGCGACACGGGACACGGCTTCGCCACGCGGGCCATCCACGCCGGGCAAGGCGCCGACCCGACGACCGGGGCGACCATCGTGCCGATCTACGCCACGTCCACCTACACGCAAGCGGCCCCCGGCGACCACAAGGGCTACGAGTATTCCCGCAGCGGCAACCCGACCCGAACCGCGCTAGAAACCTGCCTCGCCGAACTCGAAGGCGGCGAACGCGGCCTGGCCTTCGCCTCCGGCTTGGCGGCGACGACGGCCGTCTTCCAAGGCGTGCTGAAACCGGGCGATGAAGTGCTGGCCGCCGCCGACCTGTACGGCGGCACGTTCCGCTTGCTCGACAAGGTGTTCAAGCCGTGGGGCCTGAAAACGCAGTACACGGACGACGCCTCGGCCGAAGGTTTCGCCAAGTTACTCACGCCGGCGACGAAACTCGTGTGGATCGAGACGCCGACGAATCCGATGTTGCAAATCCTGGACATCCGGGCCATCGCCGACGTGGCCCACCAGAACGGCTCGCTGTTGGCCGTGGACAACACGTTCGCGTCGCCGTACCTGCAACAGCCGATCAAACTCGGGGCCGACATCGTCGTCCACAGCACCACGAAATACATCGGCGGCCACTCCGACGTGATCGGCGGAGCCGTGATCGGGTCGAAGGCCCTGCTCGACCCGGTGAAGTTCTACCAGAACGCCGCCGGCGCCGTCCCCGGCCCGTTCGACTGCTTCCTCACCCTCCGCGGCATCAAGACGCTGGCCCTGCGCATGGACCGCCACTCGGCCAACGCCGCCGACCTCGCCGTCTGGCTCGCCGGCCACCCGCACGTGATCAAAATCTACTACCCCGGCTTGCCGACCCACCCCGGCCACGCCGTCGCCGCCAAGCAAATGAAATCCTTCGGCGGCATGATCTCCCTGCAACTGCACGGCGGGGCCGACGCCGCCATGAAGTTCCTGAAAAGCACCAAACTCTTCAGCCTCGCCGAAAGCCTCGGCGGCGTCGAGTCGCTGGTGAATCACCCGGCGACGATGACCCACGCCAGCATTCCGAAAGAAGTCCGCGTCGCCCGCGGCGTCGATGACGGGTTGATTCGGTTAAGCGTCGGCATCGAAGACGTGGAAGACTTGCGGAAGGACTTGGCCGAGGCGTTGGGGTGAAGGTTCTTGG
>JAYUGD010000185.1:0-2291 GCA_043767785.1 Zavarzinella sp.
GTGGTCAGGTTCTTGTGGCCCAGCAACTCCTGCACGCCGCGGATGTCGGCGCCGGCGTCGAGCATGTGCGTGGCGAAGGAGTGCCGCAGCGTGTGCGGCGTCGTCCGGGCGTCCAGGCCCGTCTGCCGCAGGTACTTCACAAGCAGCCGGCCGACGCTCCGCGTGGACAAGCGGGTGCCGGCCTTGTTCACGAACACCGCTTCCGTGCGGCGGCCGACGCTCTCCAGCATGACCGAGCGGACCTCCAGCCATGCGGCGATGGCTTGCAGGGCCGACTCCCCGAGCATGGCCAACCGCTCCCGCTTGCCCTTGCCGCGCACGGTGGTGACGCCCTCGGCCATGTCCAAGTCTTCCAGTTGCAGCCCGACCAACTCGCTGACGCGGAGGCCGGCGGAGTACAGCGTTTCCAGAATCGCCCGGTCCCGCAGGCCGAGGGCCGTGGCGGAACTGGGCGAAGCCAACAGCCGGCCGATGTCCTCCCGGCCCAAGAAGTGGGGCAGGGTGCGGTCGAGTTTCGGGCCGCGCAGGCCCTCGGCCGGGTTCTTCTCCATGACCCCCTGCCGGCACAGGAAGCGCGACCACGAGCGCACGGCCGCGATGCGGCGGGAGATGGTGGCTCGGGCGTACTTCTTCTCGTGCAGCCAGGCGAGGAAGCCCCGCACCAGCCGCGTGGTGATCTGCTCGGGGCGCAGGCCCGCGCCGCCCTTCAGGGTGAAGAACTCGACCGCCTGCGTCAGGTCCTCACGGTACGACTTGACCGTGTGGGCCGACGCATTCTTCTCCAGCCCCAAGTGGCGGAAAAAATCCGCGAGGGCTTGTTCCATGGGTGTCTCTTCGGGATGTCGCCGCCGGCCGACTTGTTTAATCCGCCGCCGGGTGGGCGGCCGCCTGCTGCCGGACACGTTCCGCCAGCACCGCGGCGTCGAACCACGAGAGACTGAGGTTGGGATCTGCCGCCTGAGACCGGATGGCCTCCAGGAGTTCCTCTCCAGAATTGTCGTCGTACACGTAGACGAAGCGTTCCTTGCCGCGGATCAGGGCAACCACACTCAATTCGTGATGCACGTCCGGCCCCACCGTTGCATTGGACTGTCACCAGTGGGAAACGCCCCGCCGCCGGGCGGCCGCGGCGTCCCCCGAATGGCATCGGCCGCCCGGCGGAAGTTTCTTCGGGGTTCTTCGCCGGAATTGTTCAAGAACGCCGGGCCGGCCGGCCGACGCTGCCGGTCGTGCCGGTCGGCCCGGTCGGCGGGTATCGCCGGGGCCGGCGGCGGCGTACACTATTCCGAACAACCCGCATTTCCGAGGTGTCCCTTGCGTCTCTCCCGCCGAGAACTGTTCGCCGCCGCGGCCGCCGCTTCCGTCGGTATGACGGCCGGCCAAGCCATTGAGCCGATCCCGCGAAGTCATCCGTCCCGACTCAAGCTGAGCTTGGCCGCGTATAGCTTCCGGCAGTGGCTCGACATCAAGAAGCCGAAAGAACCGGCAATGACGCTTTCGGACTTCATCGACTACGCCGCCGCCCAGGACATCGAGGCCGTCGAACTGACGGCGTACTACTTTCCGGAGACGACGCCGGAGTATCTCGGCAAACTCAAGCGACAAGCGACGAAACTGGGACTCGATGTGAGTGGCACGGCCGTCGGCAACGACTTTTGCGTCGCCGACCCGGACAAGCAGAAACTCCAACTCGACTCGGTGAAGAGTTGGACGGAACACACCGCCCGGCTCGGCGGCAAGACGATGCGCATTTTCGCCGGGGCCGTCCCGAAGGGGGACACGGAGGAGAACGCCGTCAAGCGGTGCATCCCGGTCATCCAAGAGGCGTGCGAGTACGCGGCTAAGTGGGGCGTGATCCTCGCCCTCGAAAATCACGGCGGCATCACGGCAACCGCCGCACAAATCCTGGCCATCGTGAAGGCGGTGCAACACGACAACTTTGGCGTGAACTTGGACACCGGCAACTTCCACACGCAAGACGCCTACGGCGACCTCGCCAAACTGGCCCCGTACGCTGTGACCGTGCAACTCAAGACCGAGATCGCCAACGCGGAGAAGAAGCTGGAAGAGGCCGACATCCCCCGCCTGCTGAAGATTCTGCGGGACGCCAAGTACCGGGGCTACGTGGCGCTGGAGTACGAGGCGAAGGAGGACGCCAAGGTGGCGGTGCCGAAGTATTTGGCGCAAATGAAGAAGCTGATGGCGGGGTGATGCCGTTCGCGCGGCCTCCCAACGATCAATCGCTGCACGCTCGGTCAAACATAGCCCGCGGCGCGAGCAAGGGGCAGCGA
>JAYUGD010000186.1:0-2291 GCA_043767785.1 Zavarzinella sp.
AGCGTCTGCGATGCGGAAATTGCCGTGGCGCATCGCCACCTCGGGCGCGCCGTGGGCGACGGACACCGCCGGGGGCTACAGTCCGACGCCCCATCCGGGGCTAAGACACGGCTTTGGTTTTCAGCCCCGGACGGGGCGTCGGACTGTAGCCCGTGGGTGAGGCTTTGCGAACCCCGGGTTTGATCGCGAACCCCGGGTTTGATCGCGAACCCCGGGTTTGATTTCCGCACAGTTATCAGCAAAGACGAACCCATGAATAAGCGCCATTTCCTTGCCCCGCTCCTCGCCCTCGGCCTCGCCGCCGGCGGGCTGGCCCTGTTGCCGCCGCAGCCGGCGGCCGTCGCGGCGGACCCGGTGAAGGACGCGGAACTCGACCGCGTGAACCTCATCAAGAAGATCCGCCCGGCCGTCGTCGCCGTGTACATGAAGGACTTCTCCGGCGACCCGCGCGGCAAGGTCGCCGGCGGCGGGTCCGGCGTCATCATCGACAAGGACGGCTACTGCCTCACGAACTTCCACGTCGTCATGGGCAACGGCGGGGGCATCACGCCGACGTTCGCCTGCGGCATGCCCAACGGCGAGATGTACGACGCCGTCACCGTCGGCACGGACCGCGGCGGGGACACCGCCATCATCAAACTCATCCCCAAGAAGGAGGGGGACACGTTCCCCGTCGCCGAACTGGGGGACAGCGACGCGCTGCGGCCCGGCGACTGGACGATGATCATGGGCAACGCCCAACTCTTGTCCACGGACTTCACGCCGTCGGTCAGCTTCGGCCTCGTCTCCGGCGTCAACCGCTACGTGGACTTCGGCTTCGCCGAGCACACGGACGCCATCCAGTACGACACGACGGCCAACCAGGGCAACTCCGGCGGGCCGATCTTCAACAGCAAGGGCCAAGTCGTCGGCCTCGTCTTCGGCGGGGCGCCCGGCAAGCGCGGGGCGTTCAACACCGGCATCGGGTACGGCCTGCCGATCAACATGGCCAAGAACTTCATCACGCACATGCGGGCCGGCCTGTTCAGCGACCACGCCACGCTCGGGGCCACCGTCTCCAGCCAGGCCAGCGAGGACAGCGAATCCGTCCGCATGACGGTGAACCAGGTGCTGGAAGAGTCCGACGCCGGCCGCCGCGGCATCGTCGAGGGGGACGAGCTGATCAACTTCGCCGGCCGGCCACTCACCAGCGTCAACCAGTTCAAGTCGGCCCTCGGCATCTACCCCAAGGAGTGGCGGCTGCCGCTGACCTACCGCCGCGGCAACGAGAAGAAGGACACGCTCGTCCGCCTGATGAGCTACACGCCGGCCGTCGTCAAGAGCAAGGACGCCCCCGCCGGCGGGCCGCCCGGCCAAGCGCCGCCGAAGCCGCGGGCCTTCGGGGCCGGGGCCAAGTTCTGGGAGGAGAAGAAAGGCTTCACCAACTACTACTTCAACCGCCAAGCCCGCGACGGCCTGCTGGCCGACGCCAAGAAGCTCGGGGACTTCTCCCCGCTGACCGGCGAGTGGGTGTGGACCGGGACGTACGACCGCGAGATGCGCGGCGGGGACTTCCTGATCAAGGTCGAAGACGCGAAAGACCCGGCCGACCCGAAGAACACCATTCCGCTCGTGACGCTGGCCCTCGGGACATCGAGCTACAAGCTGAACCCCTTGCAACAGGGGCTGACGGCCGCCGACCTGACGGAGCCGCCGTTCTCCGGCGGGCTGATGATGGCCGCGTATCAGTACCGGCGGTTCCTGACGTTGGACCCGAAGAAGCTGGACAAGGAAATTTGCCACCACGCGGGCATGGAGCCGGTGTACCTAATGCCGGCCGACGGCAGCAAGCCGAAGAAGTACGAGGACGTGCGCGTGTTCGCCGAGGTGATCCGCACCGAGCACGCGGACGTGCCGGCCAAGTGGTACTACTACAAGGCCGCCCTGAACCCGCAGTTCAAGGACAAGCACCCGTTCGTGGACGGCACCCTGTTCGCCGCCGAGGTGATCGTAGCCCGCGACCAAGACCCGTGCGAGCTGTACTTCGGCGACTTCAAGGACGTGACCGGCCGCCAAGTCCCGCACAAGGTCGAAGTCCGCAACGGCGACAAGCGGTACGCGGTGTTCAATATCAAGGTGACGACGTTTAAGTGAGACGGGCGACGGGACAAAGTTCTTGATCGTGGTTTTGGTTTTTACCCCGAAGGGGTTGCACAACAAAGCCCGGGGTCGCGCTTCGCGCACCCCGGGAACGCATGGCCCAAAAGAACGAACCCTGAAAGGGTTCCACAAACGTGGGGGCCGGGCTTGTG
>JAYUGD010000187.1:0-6523 GCA_043767785.1 Zavarzinella sp.
GGGGGCCGAGAAGGCCCGCGGGCCGGCCCAGAAGGTCGTCCCGGACCTGCTGAACCCGGACGTCAAGGCCCGCGGCGAGGACCTCAGCGACTTCGCCGAAAGACTTGCAGAAGGGTTGATGGATATGGCACACCCACTCGCCCAAGGCCACAAACTGGTCAGGCACTCGATGACGGGCAACACGCTCACGATCCGCGTGCAAGCGAACGGATCGTACCCCACGGGCCTGTACACAATGGACGTGACTCTGACCTTCGACAAAAAGGGGAGCGCCAACCAAATCGTCAGTTGGTCCTTCACCGACGACTACCCGTATCCCGCCAACAAGCGGTCCATGCAACGGTACATTGACAAGGTAAACTTGGTTCTCGCAAAGTGACTTCAACATGGCCAAATGGGCGGTGACTAGAACGACATCCGCGGATAATGGCCGCCAGCCGCCCGGGTGTCATCCGCCTGCGAGAACTGTTCAGCCCGCGAGAGGCGCCCTCGCGCGATGCCACAGCGTCATCCCGCGGCTGTTGCGGAAGGATGATTCGCAAACGCGGGGGCGGCGAACGAGATGAGTTCGCCGTCGAAGAGCGCCTCGGGGTCAAATCCCCAATCCGTCTGCGCCTCCACGTCGAGGTCGGCCCGGCTCGCGGCCCCCCCGTACGTCGTGTCCTTGTCCAGGAGAGCCCGCATGAACGCATTTGAGTACCGGGTGCCGGCGTTCTCCGTCTCCCCAGCGGAGCCTTTGGTTTGCTCGGACGGGCTGTTCACGACATGCGGCTCCACTTGGAGGAAGACATTCATCCGCTTGGCCAACTCCGGCCGGCGTCGGAACTCCCGCAGCAGCCCTTGTCGCAGGCCGCCGCCCAAGCAGGCGATCGTGCCGAGATTGACGCGGCATTCAGGGTGCGCTTCGAGGAATTCGCCGACTTCGCCAGCCAGATCCGCGGCCCGGAGGGGAGTCGGGAACGTGAGTTCTTGGTCCGTGCCGTGCGAGAAGATGTCGACGCAGAACACGCGGCCGCCGGCGGCGTAGGCCCGCCGCAGTTCCTCGCGTAGAGCCGGCTTCGGGTCGTCCGTGAACAGGGTGGGCCGGACATCCACGACGGCCCCGTACCGCGCCTGGAGCGTCCCCGAGAGGTACATGCCGTGCGCCAGGTTCGCCGCGACGGGGTCTTTCTGCCGCCCCCCCGTCTTGGGAAACACTTTGATGTGCGCCACCTTGTGGCCGGTTTCCTTCAGGGCGTCCGCCGGCAGGTCGTACGCCTCCAGCCGCTTGCGGCCGTCCGCGGACTGCTTCGCAGAGTCTTGCGCCGCGCGAACGAGGTCATCCAAATCCGCCGTCACCAAGTCGCTGAACACGACCTTCAACCGAATTTGCGGGTCGGCGACGGATCGGACGGTGACGCCCAGCGCCGTCAGGAGAAGTTCCCACTTCCCGCCCGGGCCGTCAAACACGTACGCGTCCCCTTCCCGCCGCAGTCTCTTTCGCAAGGCGTCGATGCGCGTCTCACGTTCTCGGTGTCGCTCGGCCGCCCGTGCGAACACGGCCGGGAGCGTGCCTTGCGTCACGGCGTCCATGACCTCCGAGCGGCCGACGGACAGCATCGCGCCCTTGTCCGGCCCGGCCAGGCAGCGGACCAACACGCGGTTTTGCAGATTGGGTTCCAACCGCCAGCGAGTCGGCGCCTTCCCCGCCGGGCCGGGAATGTCCGCCTCGTAGCACCCGGCGCGCAGTGTCAATGGAAGAGGCCCGCCGAGCTTCACGGCGGCGGCGACAGCCGCCACCAAGTCCTCTTGGTGCCCGGGAAGGTATTCGGCTAATACTGCCCGTTCTCGCTCGACCGTTTTGTCGGATGCACCCAGAGCGTCCATGAGATTGTCCCGGGTCCGCGTGAGAGGCTTCTTCTCCTCCGGGAACGAGTCGGTCACGTAGGCCAAAAACTTGTCTTTGTGCTCCGCGATGTCCCGGGCGGCCTCGGCTTCGGCGGCCCGCAGACTCTCCTCGCATAGGGATTGCAGGGAGCGAGAAGGGCAAAAACTCAGCAGGGTGTACAGATGCCGCACGTAAGCGTGGCGGGCGGCAAACCGCTGCGTCACGTCGGCCGGCTTCTTGGCGGCCCACTGGTCCGTCGCCGCGCGAAGGGCATCATCGACCGCCCGACGCGCCTCCCCGGACTGCTCCAGCCGCGTGAAGGCGTCAGGGGCCAACTGAAACAGAAGTTCCAGACAGCGCACCCGGCCGACGAGTTCAGTCTTTTCCGCCGCGATGCGCCCGCCGAGGGCCTGTCCGAGCCGCTCGCGCTGCGTGTCCGTCAGGCGCTCGGCAACCAGTGCGAGCCGGGCGAGGGGATCGGCCGCAAGTTTGATGCTCCTGTCCTTCAGCAGCACACAAGCCTCGTCGATTTGCTTCTCCACGTCAGCCGCCTCGGCCTGCTCCTTGGCGTCAGGCTCAGCGCCGGGACTTGAGACAAGCCGCTTGAGCTTGTCGGCGAACGGGGACGCCGGCGGGTCCGGGTCCGGCGTGCGGGGTCCCTCCGGATTGGCGAAAAAAATGAGACGCGACTCGCCGGCGCAAAACGGGGATGGCATGTATGTGTGGGAAACTGACTCAAGCAGTGTACCACGATAGACGGTCTGGCGCAACGCGCCCGCGGGGCTGCTGTCAGGTCCCAATAGAAATGTCCGCTTTTTGGCCCCAATAGAAATGTTCGCTTTTTCAGGTCGGTTTCTTGAGGGGATTGAACGGTTTTTGCCACGGGTGATTCTTGGCTGGACGCTTGGGGCGGGTTGGGGTATCGGTCGGCCCGCCAGCGGAAGGATAGGGCTCCGCAGGAGTGCGACCCGAGCGTCCGGTGGCCGGCGGCATGCCAAGGGAACGGGGCTTCCTTCCGGGGCTCCGCTCCTCTTCGCCGTCAGTGGCATCGGCCGTGGATGCGTCAAACTCCGGGGGTTTGGGGGCGGCGCCCCCAAGGCTCCCGCCCCCAACCACCTCGCTGTAATTCAGGACATGCCCGCAGAACCGGATGGCCATCGTCCCGTCCAACCGCTGCTCGATCACCACCCGGCCGCCGCGCTGCCCCGGCCACGCCGGCTTGTGCAACTGCCAGACGCGATTCTGAAACCTGACCATGTAGTCGTTGCCACCACCCGTTCGCTTTGGATCGATAGGATCGACTCCAGCCGATGGCCCGGCCCCAAGCGGCGATGGGCGTCGGTGGGTCGGTTCGCCGCCCGCGTGAACCGGCGGTTGAACTCGGGAACCAGTCGCTCCAACAAGGCGTTGGCCTGCTCGATGGTTCGGACCTTCGCCAGCCGCATCTCCTTCACCCACCGGTCCTGGGCCGTGCCGAACAGGCGCTCCACGCGACCCTTGGCCTGGGGGCTGTGAGCCCGGATCAACTCGATGTCCAGTTCCGACAAGGCCCGGCCGAATTGCGTCCGGGCGTCCGGCACGGCCCGACCCTTGTCCTGCGGTACGAAGATGCTGTGATGGTCCGTGTAAAGAGCCCGCGGCCGGCCGTGTTGTCGCAGCCAGACGCCCAGCAGGTCCATGTGCGTCTCGACCGTCCCCGACGCGTAAAACTTCGCCGCGATCCGGCTGGTCGCGTCGTCGATCATCGCGATCAGCACCATCGACTCCCCGCGACCTTCCAGCTAGTCGTGGATCGACGCATCCATCTGCACCAACTCGCCGAAGCAGTGCCGCCGCGGCCGCCGGCTCCGGTGCGGGTCCCGTTGCCGGCGCCGCTCCCAGAGCCCCTCGGCCAGCAGCCAGCGCCGCAAGGTCTCGACCCCCACCGTCAAGCCCTCGGCGGCCAACTTCTCGCACGCCAAGGTCGGGCCGAAGTCCCGATGGCGCCGACGATAGGCTTGAAGAACCGTGCGGCGGAGCCGGGCATCCCTCCGCCGGTTCGACGGCCGGCCGCGCAAGCCATGCACCAGGGCGGCATCGCCCTCCACCTGCAACTTCCGTTGCAGGCGGCGCACCTGCCGGACGCTTCGCTTCAACAGGCGGGCGGCCTCGGCCTGCGTCCGCGTCCCCTCCAACACGCCCTGCATCACCTTCAAGACGTCCCGTTCTCGCTGACTCATCTCCACACGATCCGGTTGCACGTCGTTCGTCATGGCTCCTCCCCGGCCTGAGCGAGGAGGACATTTCTAACGAGTTATGACCGGACATTTCTATTGTGGTTCAACACGCGCCCGCGGGGCTGCCTGCGGCACGGACTGTGTCGCGAATGCATCCAGCGTCAGCCTGACCGCGTTGGAATCGGCGGTGAAACCATCTCCAGGCGTACAGTAAATGAGCAAAAAAGAGTGGGGTCTCCCGTCTCCGGAACTCATCAGGCCGGTGGGAACGCCGGTCAGTTAAACAGAAGAACGCATCCCCGCTCTGCGGTCTTGTCGCTGTCCGTGAACAGTCTGTGTTACTCTCCCCCGGTCACATGCACACGGTCACCCAGACGGGATCGTGCCGAGCCATTGGTGTGTTGCCAGTGCCACGCAAGAGGACCGTACTGCCAAGTCCGCCCTCTCACGTGACGGCCGATCCCGTCACTTTATGGCGCGAACTCGCGCCCGGAATTGGGGCCAATGATCTTGCCCGGTCACCATTGCTGGAAGTTGGCACGAAAGAACTTGCCCTTGTAGACGGCCGCTTCAAACTCCGGCGTGTCCGCCCAGTGCGTGGGCCGCGAGAACTCCCAATGGCCCAAAATGTTCTCCGCGAACTCACCGGCCACCGAATTCACATCCCACGGGCCGTCTTCCGCGGGCCGCAACACGAGCATGGTGTCTCGTTCTTGCGGCAGAGACTCGGCATGCCAGCGAAGCATCCGGTCGGTGATGCACACGAGACTGGTGTCCTTGATTCCCCGGAGCGCCATGCCGATGGAAATCCCCGACGGGTCAATCGAGCGGTGCGCGGCGGCATCCTTGAGGAAGCCCAGAAATCCCACGATGTTGGCGACGATTTTGGCGTAATACGCTTTCGGCTCCGTTTCCACGGGGCTCAGCGGATAGAAACCGTACTCGAGCCACCCCCCGCGCTCCAGGGCAAGATACCGTTCGTAATAAAGCGGCCCGGGTCCGTTCCCCCTTTGTTCCACACGAGGGTCGTCCCTACGCGTACGGGGCTGAAGCCGGGGAGGAAACTAATCTCCCGGCCCGGGTCGTAGCGCCGCTCGTTGACATCGGCCCACCGGAGAAAACCAGCCTCATTCGCGATCGTCAGCAGTGGTTGCGGAAAGCATGCGAAGACGACCCCGGTCGCCCGGTGCGGCTTAACCCGCCCCTCGTGCCAGAACCCCATCTACTTGTTGTGCGTGGTGAGAGCGAAGTCGGGATCATCGACGTCCGCCAAATGTCTTCTCGCCGTTTCGACGCGAAACCGCGACTCCGGCCTCGGGGAGTTGTCGAAATTGTTATGGATGACATGGGCGATTTGGCCGCCGGACTGATTGGCCGAAAGGATGATCGACCCGTCTGTGACCTCCAGAGTCACGTTGGCCAGAAAAAACGTCTCCAGCGCCTCCGACGGCGCGGGTTGGCCCTTGTGGTTGCTTTCATGCTCGGCTTTGAGCCGGCGAAGATATTCCACCGTAAACGCCACGTCGTCGGCATCGATCACGTTGTGGTAGATGGGACACATCAGTATTAAGTTGTCGAACCCCTGTCTCTCCTCCTCCGTCTGGGTGCTGTCATGCCGCTTCGACTTGGGCTTGTTGCCTTTGATGTGGCATATCTCCGCGATCACCGTCCCGCTGGCCTCGTCAACCAGCGGCTGGGGACACTGCCGGAACGCACATCGGTTGCCTGAAAGGGCGAACAGTCGTTTTTGAGTTGGCACGCTCGGCGTCGCCATGAATTCGCTCCGCAAATGAATGCTCGCATTCTATTCATTCGCCTCGCCCATCGTTTTGCCTTTTCCCCGGTTCAATCCCGCAACCCGCCTGTGATGCTCCGCATGCTCGGCTTCGAGAGCGGCGCACACTGCCTCATGCGTCCGGATGCGCAGCACATCCATCTCGGCCGCCACGCCGAAGCCGCTCTCCTCCGGCTCGCCGGTGTGCCCCTTCAGGATGGCTTGGAACTGGCCCTGCATCTGCTTGTGAACCCGGTCAGTGATGGCCCGGACTTCCCGGTCGTGCCGCTCGACCTCCGCGTAAAACTCTTCGAGTCGGTCAACGAGGACCGGCCTGAGAACGTCGTCGATCAGGTCGTCAATGGTGACAGCGCGATGATGTGAGGTGTGGTCGGGCATGACCGGAGCGTATCGCAGCCGTTGCAAGGGAGACAGATCGGCTTTGGCCCGCAGGCGGGGTCATGGGAATAACATCAGCGGGCGTCAAATCAGGTGAGGAACGACGATTCGTTGTCTTGCGACGACCCGAGAACGAGTCCAACTCTGGCACATTCACCTTGCGTGCTGAGAGCAGGGCGGCAGACCTCGGGAACCGGAGGGGGAGCAATAGAAAAAAGCCCCGGACACCGTGAGGCATCCGGGGGAGGTGGATCAGCGGGTTTCAGC
>JAYUGD010000188.1:0-6519 GCA_043767785.1 Zavarzinella sp.
GTGCAGCGGGGACAAGATCGTCTCCAACGAGCTTGAACTCCAGTGGTTCGGCAAGCCGGGGGCGAAGCAGATGATCGACCGCCATCACCGCACCGTGCCCCCCGTGGCCCTGAACGGCCGCGTGTTCGTCCCCGGCGAGGACGTCATCACCGCCGTGGACATGTACAACGGCACAATCCTCTGGGAGAACAAGGTTCCGAACTCCCGCCGCGTCACCGCGTTCCGCGACAGCAGTTACCTGTGCGTGAACGACGACTCGGTCTTCATTTCTTCGGCGGGCAAGTGCGAGACCTATGACCCGGCGACCGGAAAGCTGCAAACCACCTTCACCGTCCCCGAGACGGGGAGCGGGCAGAAATTCGACTGGGGCTACACCGCCCCCGTGGGTGACAAGTTGCTCGGCAGCGCCGTCAAGCCCGGCGGCATCCGGCGGGACCAGAGCCACAAGGCCACGCTGACGGAAACGCACTGGGACCACGTCCCGGCGGTGGGGAGCGACTTCTTCTTCGCCTACGACCGCAAGACGAAAGACCTGGCGTGGACGTACAAGCCGAAGGCCGGGCTGATCGTCAACCCGTCGTTCGCCGTCGGCAACGGCCGCCTGTATTTGCTCGAAAGCGACAACCCCGAAACGCTGACCGGCCCGCGGGCGAAATACGAAGCGCTCGTCGGCAAAGGCTGCACGATCACCTGCCTCGACTTGCAAACGGGCAAAGTGTTGTGGCAACAACCCGGCAAGGAACTCGAAGCGACCCGGCACAACATCTTCGCCGTCTACGCGAAGGAAAAGCTCGTCCTCGTCGGGTCACGCAACAGCGGGCCGAACAAGGAGAAGGACACCGTTTGGTACGACGTGGCCGTGTACGACGCCAAGACCGGCGCCCCCGTGTGGGCCAAGAGCCAAAACCAGAAGGACAAGATCGGCGGCGAACACGGCGAACAGGAACACCACCCCACCGTCGTCGGCACGACGCTGTTCTGCGAGCCGTTCGCCTACGACCTGCACACCGGCAAGCCCGTGGAGTGGAAGTGGCCGTGGGCCAACGGCAAGCGCCGCACCGGCTGCGGCACCTTCTCCGCGTCCGAAAACTGCCTCTTCTTCCGCGACACGACGGCCAAGAGCTACGACTTGACGGCCGGCGAGCCCAAGGCCGTGACCACCGAAACCCGGCCCGGCTGCTGGATCAACTTCCTCCCCGTCGGCGGCCTCGTCGTCGCCCCGGAGGCCAGTTCCGGGTGTACGTGTAACTTCTCGGTGCAGACGTCGCTGGCGTTGATCCCGGTGAAAAAACAGAAGAGCGAATGACCGAGCGCAGCGAGGAAGGCGAGCCAGAAGCGTTAGCGACTGGAGGAACTTCCGCAGTAAGTGCGCCGCGGACCGAGTCTTCGAGGTCCGCCCACATGGCAAGCCGCGGACCGAGTGGGTCGGGCTTCGAAGACTCGCCCTTTTGCGTCCGCGTGCGTGCGGTTCCTCCAGTCGCTAACGCTTCTGGCGCGCCTTCCTCGCTGCGCTCGGCATAACTCAAAGTGTCTGCTATCATCATTTCTTTCGCCTCCGAGACTTCCCGTGCCCGCCGAGCAGCCAGCCACGCCGATCATCATCACCGCCGAGTCCGCCGGCCAAACGCTGGCGGCGTTCGTCCGCGCGCTGTCACCCGGAGAGTCATGGTCGGCCGTGCGGGGGCGCATCGAGAAGCGGCACGTCACCGTCGGCGGGGCCGTGTGCATGGACCCGGCCCGGCGACTTAAATTGGGGGAGACGGTGGCGGTCCTCGCCAAGCCGATCAAAGCCGTACGTGGGGAGCGGGCCGAGGACGTGGTGATCCGGCATTTGGACGCGGACGTGGTTGTGGTCGAAAAGGCGTCCGGCATCAGCACCGTCCGCCACCCGGCCGAACTCGCGTGGTCCGAAGACCGCCGCGAATTGGCCCCGACCTTGGACGACATCACCCAGAAGGCCATCGGCAAGAAGCTGCACGAGAAGCCGCGCGGCCTGCCCCGCCTGCGGATCGTGCAGCGACTGGATAAGGAAACGAGCGGCCTGGTCGTCTTCGCCCGCAGCGTGTTGGCGGAGCGCGAACTCGGCAAGCAATTCAAGGCCCACACCGTCGTCCGCCGGTACGTCGCTATTGTGGCCGGGTATTTAAAGCCGCAGACCTTCCGCAGCTATCTGGTGCGGGACCGCGGTGACGGCCGGCGCGGCAGCGGGCCGGAGAGCGCCGGCGTCTTGGCTGTCACCCACGTCAGTGTCCACGAGCGTTTCCCGAATTACACCGCCTTGGCCTGCCAGCTTGAGACCGGCAAGACGCACCAGATTCGCATTCACCTCTCCGAGGCGGGCCACTTCATCAGCGGGGAAAAGGTCTACACGATCCGGCCGGACGGCACGCAGCTCCCCGACCCGAGCGGGGCGCCGCGGCTGGCGCTGCACGCCTTGGAACTCGGGTTTGTCCACCCGGCTACGGGGGATACGATGTTTTGGTCGATGCCGCTGCCGCCGGACCTGCAACATTTCGTGGAACGCTTGAGGGGCGAGCAGCCCCGACGCGGCGGCTGACGCGCCCGTAAAGTCGTTACAACCTGCCGAATCGCATCTCGCGGAAAATATCTCCAAGAAGAACTGGCGAAAATACTCCGGCGGTCACTTGAGTATGCTACGATCCTAGTAGCTCAACACCGTAACATGTTCCCCGCCATCGGGATCAGTCATTTTCGGAGGTTCTGCCATGCGTCCCGTGCTGCGATTGCACTCACAGGCCCACGGAAGGAACATACCCGACGACGGATCGTTGCCCCGACAACCCGGCCGCCTCACGATTGCCGAGGAAATGCCCATCGACCAGGCTGGACAACTGCTCGACTGGCTCGAATCGCACGGCATCGCCGCCGGGCAGATCGAGTTGACCTCGACGGGCCACCTGACTGTGCGGTGGCGCGACGAGGATGCCGCGTGACGACGAAACGCCCCGCCGCGCCGTGGCGGGGCTTCCGGTTGCAATTCAGCGACAGCCATTTCATTTCGCGTCACGTCCGCTCGGGCGTAACTTGCTACACTATCGTCCATGAAATACGCGATTATCATCCCGGACGGGTGCGCGGACGAGCCGCAGGATTCCCTCGGCGGGCTGACGCCGTTGCAGGCCGCCAAGCTCCCGAACATGGACCGGGCGGCCAAGATGGGCGTCGTCGGCCGGGCCAACAACGTGCCGAAGCCGCTAACCCCGGCGAGTGACGTGGCGACGCTGAGTCTCTTCGGGTACGACCCGTTGGTGGTGTATACCGGCCGCGCCCCGCTCGAAACGGTGGCGATGGGCATCAAGCTCGGGCCGAAGGACTGGGCGGTGCGGTGCAACCTCGTGACCGTCAACGACGGCCTGATGCACGACTTCACGGCCGGGCACATCAACAACGCGGACGGCGCCCGCCTCATGGCGACGGTCCACGAAAACCTCGGCGGCCCGGTCCCCGGCGGCCGGCTGGAGTTCTTCCCCGGCGTGCAGTACCGCAACATCCTGGTCTTCCGCAGCGAGACCGCCCCCGCCCCGTTCTCCAAGGAAACCAAGACCCAGCCGCCGCACGACATCCCCGACAAGCCGGCGGCCGACTTCCTGCCCAAAGGCCCCGGCGGCGACTTGCTGATCCAACTAATGGAGCGAAGCAAGCCGCTGTTCGCGGACCACCCGGTGAACCGTGAACGGATTGCCCGCGGCGAGAAGCCAGCAACGCAAGTGTGGCTGTGGGGCCAAGGGTCGGCGCCGTCGGTGACATCGTTCGCGGAGACTTACGGGCCGAAGGGGGCGATCATCAGCGCCGTGGACCTCGTCCGCGGCACCGGCATCTTGATCGGATGGGACCGCGTCGATTCGCCGGGGGCGACCGGGTATTTGGACACGGATTATGCCGCCAAAGGGCGAACGGGCATTGCCGCCCTCAAGACGCATGACTTGGTGTGCGTCCACGTCGAAGCACCGGACGAGGCGTCTCACGAAGGGCGGGTGGACGAGAAAATCAAAGCCCTTGAGCGGATCGACGAATACATCGTCGGCCCGCTACTGGAAGAACTCCCCAAGCACGGCGAGTGGCGCATGCTCGTCTCCCCCGACCACCGCACGACGCTCAAGACGCGGGCGCACGCCTACGGGGCCGTCCCGTTCGTGGTGGCCGGCACGGGCGTCGCCCCCCGCGACCAAGCGAGCTACGACGAAATCGTGGCGGCCGCGAGTGACTTGGAATTCGACCCCGGCTGGAAATTGATGACATGGTTCTTGAGCAAGCGCTAACCTAACCGTCCGCCGTCACCCCCTGCCGGAGCGACTGACCCCATGAAAGCCGAATGGTACTACACCCAAGGGGGCCAACAACTCGGCCCATTCACCGCGGCCGACATGAAGAAGTTCGCGGAGGACGGCAAGCTCAAGCAGGACGATCTGGTGTGGAAGGAAGGGATGGCGAACTGGGTGGCCGCCAAGGCCGTTAAGGGCATTTTCCCCGCCGCCCCGCCGCTTCCGGTGTCCCGGCCCGCCGGCGTGGAACCGGCCGGCGGCGTTGTCGCCGGCGGCCCGGCAGACGACTTCGCCTACGACGCGCCGAGTCCCCGCGTCAAGCCGGCCGGCAAGCGGCAGGCCGAAGACGACCACGACGACGAGGAAGAACAGCAGGCCGATTTCGACGACCGCCCCTCCGCTCCCAGGCGGGAGCCGGGCGGCGTCGTGGCCTATCTGACGTTCCGCAAGATGATCGTTCCGGTCGTCATTCAAGTCATTTTTTGGCTCGGGGTGCTGGGGGTCTTCGGCGCCGCGGGCTTTCAATTGATTGGCGCCATCGCCATCGGCCGGATGGAATCGCTCCTGCTCGGCGTCTTGGGGGCCTTTGTGACGGTCCTCTTCGGCCTCCTTTTCGTCCGCATTTACTGTGAACTGCTGATCGTCTCGTTCCGCATTCTGAGCACGCTGGTCGAAATCAAAGAGCTGCTGCAAAAGCGCCCGTAACGCGGTTGATCGGTGAACGCCCGCGTGTTGAATCGTCTTTTCAAGGTTCCCCGCTGCGAGACAATTCGTGAACCCCGAATGGTATTACACGGCGAACGGCGGCCAACAGGGGCCGGTGACGGCCGCCGACTTGAAGAAACTCGCGCAGGCCGGGACGATCAGCAAGGAGGATCTCGTCTGGAAAGAAGGGATGCCGAACTGGGTGCCGGCGAAGAACGTGAAGGGGTTGTTCGCCCCCCTCGGCGCGTCCGGCGAGACGAAAGCGGTTTCGCAGAGCGGCGAATCGAAAAAGGCCAAGCCCGCCGCCGAGCCGGCGGTCCCGGTCGAAACCGCCCCCACGCCGGAGGAGCGGCCGTCCCAGTCGCGGGCCAAGGCCGTCCGCGAAGAGCCGCCCGCCGATGAACCCGATGTCGCGGCGGAGGAAGATCGGCCCCGGCGTTCCCGTCGAGACGAAGACGAGGACGACCGGCCCCGCCGCTCGCGGCGGGACGAGGACGACGACGACCGCCCCCGCTCGTCCCGGCGGCGGGACGACGATGACGATGACGACGACCGCTCTCGCCGGTCTTCCCGCGGCCGGTACGACGACGACGATGACGAGTTCGACGACTACGACGACCGCCCGAAGCGGAAGAGGCTCAAAAAGGGCGTGAAGCCGGGCACCGGGCTTGGGATCGGCTCCATGATCTGCGGCATCGCGGGCCTTCTCGCCGTCGGCGGCAGTTGTTTCTTCGGGGCCTTCTGCTTCCTCGGGCTGGCCGGATACGGGATTTCCGGCATCTTGTCCATCGTCGCCGTGGGCCTCGGGTTCCCGGCGATGAAGACCGAGGGCAAGGGGTTCGGCATCGCCGGCTTGGTGACGGGGTTCATCGGCTTGGTGCCCGTGATCCTGTCCCTCATGGCTTTTATCTTCGGCGCCGCCTTCTTCGGCGTGAACGCGCTGGCCAACTGAACCACGGGGCCGACGGCCGCCCCGGACGGAGGACTATTCCCATGCGTCGCTCGGCTGTATTCGGCGTTCTCGCCCTGCTCGTCTTCGGGCACGCCACCGGGGCGCAGGAAAAGAAAGTGGTCGCCCTGAACTGGCTCGGCCACTCGTACTTCATGCTCACCACGGCGGCCGGGACGCGCGTCGCGTTCGACCCGCACGCCATCTCGGAGTACGGCTCGCCGATGCTGGCCCCGGACATCGCCGTGATTACCCACCCGCACAACGACCACAACCGCACGGAAGTGTTCTCCAACGCGGACTCGAAGGAGTTGAAGGTCTTCCAAGGCGTGGTCGTCAAAGGCAAGAAAGACGACTGGGCGAAAATCGACGAGACGTTCAAGAACATCAAGTTCCGCACCGTCGGCCTGTACCACGACAAGGAAGAGGGCAAGAAACGAGGCAAGAACAGCGCCTTCATCGTCGAGGCCGACGGCCTCAAGTTCTGCCACCTCGGCGACCTCGGCCACGACTTGGACGACGAACAAGTGAAGGCCCTCGGCCCGGTGGACGTGCTGATGATCCCCGTCGGCGGCGTCTACA
>JAYUGD010000189.1:0-2287 GCA_043767785.1 Zavarzinella sp.
CCCACTTGCTCCCCCTCTCCGTTTCGGAGAGGGGGCCGGGGGGTGAGGTTGCCTTTCGAGGCGAGCGCGTGTTGGCCTCCCCGCCGCGTTCCCGTAAAACGTCATCACGGTTCCCACTCCTTCCCGCCGGAGAACCTTCCCATGTCGAAAACTTCTGAACGAGTCTACACGGACGACGAGGTTCCCGCGAAGCTGGCCCAGGCCGGGCTGGCCGGGTGGGCGCTCGAAGACGGCTGGATTCGCCGCAAGTACAACACGGACGGCTGGCCGCAGACGCTCATGGCCGTCAACGCCATCGGCTATGCGTGCGAAGCGGGCTACCACCACGCGGACCTGACCGTGACCTACGCCAAAATTTGGGTGAAGCTCAAGACCCACTCGGCCGGCGGCATCACGGACAAGGATTTCGAGATGGCCCGCAAGATTGAAGACTCTCTCCTGTGGCGGCCGAGCGGCGGCGGCGACGGCTTGACGGGCACGCCGCAAAAGTTCGTCTTCTCCAAGTCTTAAACGTTCCTCTCCCGGTGGCATCATGAAGCATCGCATCGCGTTCGCGGCAATTCTGGCGGTGGCGGGTTGGGCCGCCGCCCAAGACAAAACGGCGGAGATCACCGTCACCGGCGGCAAGGCCGACGCGCTGCGCCCGGTCATCCGCGTGCCCGTCCCGGAAGCGCTCGCCAAGTACAAGGGCGTCACGATCACCGGCTCCGGCGAACACGCGGGGCAGCCCGCGTTCGGTCAAATCGTCACCGTGCCGGAGTTGCACTCCGGCGCCCGGTCGGCCCAATTGGTGTTCATGCTGCCGGAAGTGAAGGCTGGGGTCACGCTCACGCTGAAGGCGACGTTCTCCGCCAACGCGCCAGCCAAGAAAGAGACGTTCGCGTGGAAGGACGCCGAGGGCGCCGCCCCCGTCCTGACCTACGCCGACAAGGACGTGCTGAAGTACGTCCGGCCAGTCTTCGACCCGAAGTTGAGCGCGGGCAAGCCGGGGGCTATCGCCAACCCGACAATCAAGGTGTACCACCACCTGTTCGACGCCACCGGCAAGGTGCAACTCACCAACGGGCCGGAGGGGCAGTTCCCGCACCACCGCGGCATCTACTTCGGCTTCAACAACATCACTTACGACGGCAAGAAGGCCGACGTGTGGCACTGCCGCACCGGCGAGTCCCAACAGCACACCGCCTTCTCGGGCAGCGCCGCCGGGCCGGTGTTGGGCCGGGAGCGGGTGCAAGTCGCGTGGAACGGGCAGGACGGCAAGGCGTTCGCCGAGGAACAACGCGAACTGACGGTCTACCCGCTGGACAAGGGCTGGATCGTGGACTTTGAATCGATGCTCAAGACGGAGCGGCCGAAGGTAAGGCTGGACGGCGACCCGCAGCACGCCGGCTTCCACTTCCGGGCCGCCCAAGACGTGGAGAAGAACAAGGCCGAGACGTACTTCTTGCGCCCGGACGGCAAGGGGGAGAACGGCAAGGAAAAGAACTGGGACGCAAAGAACACGGCCCACAAGAATCTGCCGTGGATCGCCATGAGCTACGTAATCGCCGACAAGCGTTACACGACCCTGTACCTCGACCACCCGAGCAACCCCAAGGAAGCCCGCCAGAGCGAACGCACCTACGGCCGCCTCGGCAACTACTTCGAGTACGACCTGACCCCGGAAAAGCCGCTGAAGGTAAAGTACCGCCTGTGGGTGCAAGAGGGCGAATTGACCGCCGAACAAGCGAAGGCGGCGAGCGAGGCATTTGTGAATGGGCCGAAGGCGGAGTTGAAGTAATGCTATGACAAGCCAATGCCCGCATTGTGGTAGCCGCGTACCAGTGGCTTCAGACGTTTTTTGCTCGGCGTGTGGCGAGTCATTGGATGAACCACCGCCTCCGCCGTTGTCACCACAGGCGAAGAAGATTGCCGACGAGACTGCAAAAGGGAGCAAGGATTATTTGCTCGGTTGGGTGGCAATGTTCGGAGGTGTGCTGATGCTCCTCATCCGCAATGGACTTGATGCCGGCCTTTCGGCAGCGATCATGTTCATTGGCGGTGGGGCCTTGCTTACGAGGGCGTATGTACGAGCTGATCGGGCGAAACAAAGCCGGCACTCGCAGACTGATGGTAAGCGATAGTCTGGAACGTGCTATAACGGCTTGCTCGGAGCCGCAATGAACGTCTGCTAGCCTCCTGCGATGTTTTGTGAGCCGCGACGCGGAGGCTTTGCGGGGAGGAGCGCGTTCCGAAATCGTCACCGAATTGCGATGGTCGCGGTCATCGGTGGCTACCTCGGAACGCG
>JAYUGD010000190.1:0-6516 GCA_043767785.1 Zavarzinella sp.
GACTCGCTCACCCAAGGTTCTTTGTCTCATTCATGGCGCGACGACGATTTTTGCACAAGCTCGGAGCGTGAGGAGTACAAGGGGCCGACCACCGGTGGCATCATTCTTGGCCGCGTGCCGTATAAAAACCAATACCAAGACCAAAAGGCTTGTTGGGAGGCCAAATCATGACCGACAGTGCGCGGTATGTGAAAATCGTGGAGTGGTCGGACGAAGACGACGCATTTGTAGGCCAGTGCCCCGGCGTGATCGGCCCGTGCTGTCACGGGCCGGACGAAACGGCCGTTTACCGCGATCTATGTGAAATCGTTGACGAGTGGCTGGAGATTGCCAAGCAGGACGGCCGCCCGCTGCCCGCGCCGACGGCCGGCCGAAATGTCGCCGCGATGCTCGCGTCGGCGTGACGCCCCTTACAGCCGGTTCGTGTACTTCCGCCCCGCCCGGCCGTAGACGGGCAGTTGCACCTTCGGCGGCTCGTCGGCCTTCGGCAGCCGCGGGCGGGCGGCCTCGAAGCCGTCGACGTAGCGCGGGGGGATCATCTTGTTGATCGTCATCTCGATCTCGGTCAGCACTTCGCCTTCATGCGGCATGACGAACGTGATGGCTTTGCCGTCGGCCCCCATGCGGCCGGTGCGGCCGATGCGGTGGACGTAATTCTCGTTGTCGTTCGGCAGGTCGTAATTCACGATGTGCGAGATGCCGGACACGTCGATGCCGCGGCTCATCACGTCCGTGGCGATCAGGACCGTGATGCGCCCCTCGCGGAACGCGGCCATGATGCGCTCTCGCATGTTCTGCTGCAAGTCGCCGTGGATGGCGGCGCAGCGGATCTTGTGCCGCTTGAGTTGCATGGCGAGCTTGTCGCAGCCGCGCTTGCGCTCCACGAAGATGATGCACTGGCGGGGGTCGTCCGTCTCCAGGAGCTTCAGCAGGAGTTCCGTCTTGCGGTCCTCGTCCACCGTGATGTAGCTCTGGTCGATGCGGTCCACCGTCACCACTTCCGGGGAGACGTTCACGTGCTTCGGGTCGATCATGTACCGCTGCGTGATCTTCAGCACGTCGGCCGGGAGCGTGGCCGACATGAGCAGCGTCTGCCGCTCCCTCGGGACCGTCTTCAGGATGCGCTCGATCTGCGGGCGGAAGCCGATGTCCAACATCCGGTCGGCCTCGTCGAGGACGAGGTACTTGATCTTGTCCAGCTTGAGCGTGCCGCGGCCGATGTGGTCGAGGACGCGGCCGGGGGTGCCGACGATGAGGGTGCAGCCTTCGGCCAGTTTTTGGTTCTGGAGGCCGAAGCCGGCGCCGCCGTAAATGCAGGCGGTGCGGAAGTGCTTGCTCGGGGACAGCTTCTCGGCCTCGACCGCCACTTGCATGGCCAGCTCCCGCGTCGGGGCCAGCACGAGGGCCTGCGGCTTCTTCGGGTCGCCGCCGCGCCAGGCGTTCATGAACGGCAGCAGGTACGCGGCCGTCTTGCCGGTGCCGGTCTGGGCCTGGCCCATCACGTCCGCGCCCGTGCAGGCAAGGGGAATGAGCTGCGACTGAATCGGCGACGCGACCTTATACCCCATGCGCTTCACGGCGTCGAGAAGGGGCGGGATGAGGTTGAGGTCGGTGAACTTGGTCGGGATGGGGTCTTCGGTCGTCACGGTACTCTTGGAAGGGTATTGTCAGGTATGGGAAATCAAGCGAACTTGAAAGGTATCATAGGGTTTTCCCCCTCGCCGGGCAAGGCGGCCGCGAACTTCACGAAAAGTCCCCTTTACACGCCCCCCGGGTTGTGGCATACGGCCCGCACTTCTGGCACTCCATTCCAGATGTAAATGCCGTCCCCGGTCGGGGGGCTGGGGACGGCTGAAATTCTTTCGGGGGACTCGTCCATGCGCCGCCTCGGTGCGCTTTTGCTGATACTCGGTACGACCATGCCGGCCTTCGCGGCCGAGCCGCCCGCGGCCGCCGCGGACGACATCCCGTGGTACCGCCGCTTTTTCCTCGGCGAACGCGCCAAGCCGGCGCCCAAGCCGACGACGGCCGCCAAGCCGCCGGCGGCGCCGCCGTCCCGCGAGAGCGTGGAACGCACGTTCCAGCAGGAGCAGGTCGTGTACCTGCAACGGCTCGCGGCGATCAGCAAGCTCAAGCAAGTCGCCTTGGCCCGCGACGACGACGCCATGATGAAGAAAGCCGCCGAACTGGAAGCCGCCGCCCAACAGATTTTCGACGAGCGCACCGCCCGGCTCAAGACCGACACGATGGCCGCCGACCGGGCCGCCCTGGAACAGAAGCCCAAGGACGACAAGCAGCCGGTCACGGCCCAGCGGCCCACGAATTCACGCCGGCCGACGCCGGGGGGGAGCAACCGATGAAGAAGCTATTCGCCGCCCTGACCGCGGGCGTGATCTTGAGCGCCGCCGGGTGCATGACCCCGCAACCCTTCGCCGTACCGGCCGACCCGGCCGACCGGCCGGCGCCGCGGCCCGTAAAACTCCCGCCCGCGAAGACGAACGCGGACGCCGACGGCATCACCGAGGCCAACTACGTTCAAAAGGGGACGGAGTTGGACCAGGAGTTGAGCCGGGAACGCAAGATGGTGGAACCGGCGAAGTGACATACGGTTTTGTTTAGCCGCGACGCGACGCTTCGGAGTGGAGCGCGGGGGCCGAAACGCATCGAGTCGCAGCCCCGCGCGGGCGGGGATTTTATGCGTTCCGGCTAAACAAAACCGGCCTGCCGTCACCGCTTCGGGAACGCCGGCACGTCCGGCAACTTCTTCTCGCCGGTCTTCAACTTCTCAAGGATCACGTCGATCCCCTTGGTCAACTGCTCGTCCACGCCGGCGAATTCCTTGGCCGGGTCGTTGTCTTGGACGATGTCCGGGTCCACGCCGTGGCCCTCGATGATCCACTCTTTGCCGGCCACGTCCACGCGGGAGAATTCCGGCTTGCTGAGGGTGCCGCCGTCCACGAACGGCAGGGAGCCGCGGATGCCGATGACGCCGCCCCAGGAGCGTTTGCCGATCAGCGGCCCCATCTTGTAGTGCTTGAAGCGGTACGGGAACAGGTCGCCGTCGGACGCGCTGAACTCGTTCATCAGACACACCAGCGGGCCGTTGAGCGTCCCGCCCGGATCGACCGTCGGGGCCGCGTTGCGGGCGACGCCGACCATGGCGATCTCGCGCCGCAGGCGTTCGATCAGCATGGGGGAGACGTTGCCGCCGCCGTTGCCGCGCACGTCGATGATGAGGGCCTTCTTCGAGAGTTGCGGGTAGTAATACTTGGCGAACTCGTTTAGCCCGGCGACTTGCATGTCCGGGACGTGCAGGTAGCCGACCTTGCCGCCGGTCGCGTCGGACACCTTCTTGATGTTCCCCTGCACCCAGTCGTGGTAGTAGAGCTTCGACTCGTCCGCGATCGGCGTGACGACGACCGCCCGCGCCCCCTTCACGTTCGGCGTGGCGTTGACGTGCAACGTGATCGGCTTGCCCACGGTGTTGAGCAGCAGTTCGTACATGTTCGCCACCTCGTTCGTCGGCGTGCCGTTGACGCGGACGATGAACTCGCCTTCCTTCACGTCCATGCCGACTTCGGCGAGCGGGGCCTTGAGGGCGCCGTCCCACGTCGCCCCCTTGAGGATTTTCGTGATCCGGTAATACTTGGTCTCGGGGTCTTTCTTGAGCTGCGCCCCGAGCAGGCCGGTCGGGACGCGCGGAATCACCGGGGCGTCCCCGCCGCCGACGTAGGCGTGGCCGGCGTTCAACTCGGAGACCATTTCGCCGATCACGTAGGTCAGGTCGTAGCGGTGCTTGACGTGCGGGACGATGGCCTCGTACTTTTTCTTGATGGCCGGCCAGTCCGTGCCGTGCAGGCCGGGGTCGTAGAAGAAGTCGCGCATCTGCCGCCACGACTCGTTGAAGATTTGGCGCCACTCGGCTTGGCGGTCGAGCCGCACTTCCAGCCCGCTTAAGTCGAGGTTCTTGAACTCGAACGGGGCGCGCGGCAAGTCGATGATGCCGTAGTTGCCCCCCTTGGTGACGATCATCTTGCGGCCGTCCGCGGACAGGTCGTACCCGCCGATCTGGCCGAGGTTGATCTCGCGGTTGGCGGCCACCTCGAAGGCGTAAAACGTCTGCGGCTGCCGGAAGGCCCCGCCCATGTAGTACAGCAGCCCGCCGGCCGCCGACAGGTTGCCGTAGTTGCCCGCCCGGATCGGCAGGCCGATGATGCGGTCCTTCAGGCCGTCCGGGTCCACTTTCACGTTGACCGGGGACGATGGCGGCCCGGTCGGCGGGCTGGGGGCGTTGACCTCGTCTTGCTTCACCTTGAACGGGTTCTCCGTCTCCTTCGACAAGATCACGAAGTAGATGCGCTCCATGTCCACGTAGGCGTGGTTCCATTCCGTGGCGCTGTAGATCGGCGTGAAGTCGCGGGCCGATGTGAAGAACAGGTACTTGCCGTCCGAACTGAACGCCGGGGAGCCGGAGGCGTGCCAGCCGTCCGTGACCTCGTGCGTCTGCTTCGTCTCGACGCCGTAGAGATGAATCTTGGTCATCCCTTCGGTTTCCTGCCGGGCGAACGCCAGCCATTTGGCGTCCGGCGCCCAGGTGAACTCGCGGATCTCCCACGCCTTCGCCTGATTCACCAGCGTGACCTGTTTGGTCGCCACGTCCACGTATTGCAGGCGGAACTTCTTGTCCGTCCACGCGATCTTCTTGCCGTCCGGGGACCACTTGATCTCGTACTTGTACGTGTCCGCGCCGCTGGTAATCTTGGTCGCCGTCTCGCTGCCGTCTTGCGGGGCGGTGTAAATCTCGTCCTCGCCGCTCGCGTCCGAGACGTAGGCGATGGTCTTGCCGTCCGGGGACCACTCGGGGTTCCGCTCATGCGCGCCGGGCGAGGCGGTGATGTTCCGCGTCAAGCCGCTGCTGGCCGGCACGGTGAACAGGTCACCACGGGCCGCGAACAAGGCCCGCTTGCCGTCCGGGGAGACGCCGAAGCCGGCGATTGATTTGCTGACGTTGGTGAGGCCGCCGCGGGCCGAGACGCCGTCTTCGAGGATGCGGACGGGGATCTTTTCGACCTTCTCCGTCGCCACGTCCAACTTGTAGAGGTAGCCGCCGTTCTCGAAGACGACGTGCTTGCCGCTCGCACTGGGGAACTTCACGTCGAAGTCCGTGTACGCGGTCAGCGGCTTGGTCGCCTTGGTCTTCGGGTCCATCGAATACAGGTTGAACCGCTTGGCGGCGTCGCGGTCCGAGAGGAAGTAGATCTTCTCGCCGACCCACATGGGGATGATGTCTTGGGCGAGGTCGTCGGTCAGCCGTTCGGTCTGCTTGGTCTTGAAGTCGTAGGTCCACACGTCGTCGGCCATGCCGCCGCGGTAGCGCTTCCACGTGCGGAACTCGCGGAAGACGCGGTTGTAGACGAGCTTCCCCCCGTCGGGCGAGTAGCTGCCAAACCCGCCGCGCGGCAACGGCAGTTGCTCCGGCAGGCCGCCGTCCACGCTGACAGTGAACAGTTGGCCGATGAAGTCGTTGAAGGTAATCATCCGCGAGCGGAAGAGGATGTTCTTGCCGTCCGGCGTCCAGCCGATGACGATGTTGTTCGGCCCCATGCGGTCGGACACGTCATCGCGGGTCAGCGTGGCGGTGAAGGTCAGCCGCTTCGGCGTCCCCCCCTCGGCCGGCATCACATAGACTTCGGTGTTGCCGTCGTACTGGGCCGTGAAGGCGATCAACTTGCCGTCCGGCGAGAACCGGGGGAACATCTCGTAGCCGTCGTGGCTCGTCAGCCGCCGGGCGACGCCCCCGGCTTGCGGGACGGTGTACAAGTTCCCGGCGTACCCGAAGACGACCGCCTGGTCCGAGATCGTCGGGAACCGCAACAACCGGGCCTCGTCTTGGGCGGGGGCGACGGCGGCCGTGAGCAGTAAAGTCAGCCACGAAAGCGGGTGACGCATGGGGTTGGCTTTCAACGTGTAAGTCGTGATGTGATGGTAGGATACGACGAGTGTGGCGGGGGCGCCAGAGGAGCCCCCGTTTCGCCGCGACGCGGAGGCTTTGCGGAGCGGAGTGACTAGATGGGAAGTCAAGTGAAGCCATCACTGACGCCCACGGGCGTTGAGCACATGCCGCAAGGCGTACCCTGAAAAATACGGCACGCGGCCAAGAATGAGGCCAACGGTGGTCGGCCCAATGTACTCCTCACGCTCTGCGTGAGGACTGGCTTCCCGATCGAGACGACCGCTTCCCGTGGGGGGAAGCCGATCCTCACGCGGAGCGTGAGGAGTACAAGGGCCGCCGCCGGCGGCCAAACGGCCGTCAAACCGTTGACATTTGCTTGCCGGGGTGTTAGCCTGATTCCAGTTCCCCTCGGCATGAACTCGCGTTCCACTTTTGTCGAAATTGTCGTCACAGACCCGGACGCCGCCGGTAGGGGAGATATTCCGCACTCACACCCTTGAGGCACCGATGATGAAGTCCCTTCGCCTGTCCGTCCAACCGCTGGAAGAGCGCGCCCTGATGTC
>JAYUGD010000191.1:0-2281 GCA_043767785.1 Zavarzinella sp.
TTTGTCTCATTCATGGCGCGACGACGATTTTTGCACAAGCTCGGAGCGTGAGGAGTACATTGGGCCGATTCACCCCGCCAGATAGGCGTGCATCATCAACAGGGCCATGATGGCCGGCAGGTACAGAATGGACGCCTTCAGCACTTGCCGGGCTTGGTGGTGCGTCCGCAGGCGGGAGAATTTGACGGCGCTCAACAGGTACAGGACGCCGCAGAAAATGGCCCCGACGGCATACGTGATGTCGGCCAGTTGCGGGGCGTGCATCACCGGCAGCAGGCTGCACAGGATCAGCAGGACGGCCCAGACGATCATCGCCCGGCTGGTGCGGCGGCCGGACTCGTCCACGGTGGGCAGCATCTTGTGCCCGGCCTTGGCGTACTCGTGGCGGTACATCCACGCGATGGCCATGAAGTGCGGCAGTTGCCATGTGAAGATCACGAGGAAGACGGCGACGCCGCCGAGGCCGATCTCCCCGGTGGCCGCGTACCAGCCGATCACCGGCGGCAGCGCGCCGGGGACGGCCCCGATCACGGTGTTCCAGGTGGTGACGGGCTTCAACGGCGTGTAGATGGCGACGTAAGAAATGAACGTCAGGGCGGCGACGACGGCCGCGTACGGCGACGCGACCGCGTGGTACAGGTAGTTCACGCCGGTGACGGCCAAGAACGTGCCGAAGACGAGCACTTCCAAGTGGTGCAACCGGCCGGCGGGCAGCGGGCGGTTGGCGGTCCGCTTCATGCGGGTGTCCGTGTCCCGCTCCATCCACATGTTCCACGCGCTGGCCCCGGCGGCGACCAGGCCGGCGCCGATCAGCGTGTGGACCAGCGTGGCGAACTTGGCGTTCACGCCCGCGGCCATCAGGTAGCCGGCCCCGACGGTGATGAGGACCATCACGGCGATGCGCGGCTTGGTGAGGGCGACATAGTCCGCCATCCGCTGCCGCAGCAGGGCCGAGAACGGAACTTCCGGAGTAGACAAGGTAAGCGTGCCGGCGAGTTTCATAAGGGGGTTCCGGCCGTGCCGGCGAATAAGGGTTCCGGCCGCGGCGATTCTTTCCAATCTACGGACCCGTCATCCGCCGGGCCAACCGCGGCGGCCGGGTTCTTGCGGGCCAACAAGGCGATGATGAGGGACACCGCCAAAATCCACGTCCCCGTGTGGGCGTGCAGGGAGCGGATGACCGCTTTTTCCGTCGTCACTTTGTCCAGTTCCGGCAAGGCGACGCCGAGAAACTTGCCCACCCACGCTTCCACGCCGAGCAGGATTTGCAGGAAGACCAAGCCCATCAGGATGAACGCGGGCAATTTCAGTTTGGCCTTCGTGTCCGGGTCCGACATCGCCTGCTTAATGGTCAGCGTGGCGAAGCCAACGACCACGAACGCGAAGATCAGATGCAAGCGATTGCCAATCGCGTCCGGCGCGTGCCGAATCCACGCCCCCCAGACAATCTGCGTGTAGGTGAACAGCACGAGGCAAATGGTCTGCCAGCGCAGCTTGCGGTACGCCGCCTCGGGGATGGTCGCCGGACTCGGCCGGCGCGTCAGAACCGCGATGGCGATCAGCAGGCCGAAGACGATCTGGGCGAAACTGCCGTGGTAGAAAGCGAGGTCCGTGCCGGCGAGGGCGTTGAACCGCACGCGGAACCCGCCGAGCAGGCCTTGCGCCATCACGGTCGCCAAGGCGATGACACTTAGGAGCCGAGTTCCCGCGCCAGCGGCACCGCTCATCCAGCGTCCCGCGGCGAGACAGAGCATTAAGCCGAAGGCCCCCAGCAAGGTGTAAATCACTTGCGTCGGCCACACGACTTCCAACTCGCCCTTCTGGGCCATCAATTTCCCGTGCAGTTGGCCGAACACCGCCACGCAGGCGATTAAAACAAGTAACCCGATGAAACGCGAACCTTTGTTGCGGTCAGTCAGCCACAGGCCAATGGCCAACACGGAGGTGAAGGCTCCAATCGTGAAGCCGAATAGCCGGTGCGTGTGCTCGATCAGGTAGCCGGCCTTTTCTTCCTGCCAGTTGATCGTCGCCAACGCCCACGGCTGCGTCGGCCAAATCGGGTCGGCCATGCCGACGCGGAACGTCGTCACCAACCCGCCGATGATGAGGAGAATCGTGCAGACGACGACGGTGGCAATGGCCCACCCATGCACCCAGCGGGGAAACAATCGCGGCTCGGCCGGGGTGGTCATTCAGGGAGGCTCGGTCGGCGGGGACGGTCAGAGGCAAGAAGGCATTATTGGAACCAACCGCGATTGGGGCGAGAGGAACAACAAAAAGT
>JAYUGD010000192.1:0-6501 GCA_043767785.1 Zavarzinella sp.
CAAGGGGGGGCCGGGGGGGGTCTTCACCCGACCGCGACAGGCGCAGCAAGTTGGGCCGCAATCTGATTTCCGTCTCCAATGGCGTACTTCCCCTCGGAAGCCGCTTACCATGCTTCCCATTGTCCTGTCCAGCCGGGTTTCCCCTTGCCCTAATCGCCGTCTGGAGGTATCGCGGCGGCGGGGGAAATGAGATGGCCAAGGGAACACGCGCCATGGGCTGGAAACGCTGGCTCGGCCTCGCCGTGCCCGACGCGGCCCGGCGGCCGGTCCGGCTGCGCTTGGAGTCGCTCGAACACCGCGACCCCGCGGCCGGCGTCTCCGCGACGCTGGCGGCCGGCACGCTCACGCTCACTGGCACGGCCGGGAACGACAAGGTTTTCATCACGGCCGAGGACGGCCTCCTGATCGTGACGGACAACAACGGCGTCGTCGGCAAGTACCGCACGGCGGCGGTGACGCAGATCAACGTCGCCACGGGGGCCGGCACCGACCTCGTGAAAATCTCTTCCCTCGTTACCCAACGGGCGATGATCGACGGCGGGGCCGGTAAGAACACGCTGCAAGCCGGCGGCGGACCGACGACGCTCCTCTCGGCCGGGGCGACCAGCAAAGTCGCCGGCGGGTACGACGTGAATACCATCGGTGTCACCGGGGCCGAGACGAAAGTGATCGGCGGCAACGGGCCGAACGCCGTCACCATCGCCGCCCCGGACGCGACGGCCCAGCGCCTGACCATCGGCGACTTGGTCGCCGCCCCCGCCGGCACGACTTTGCAAGTGAACAACCCGCGGCCGGCGTTGGCGAATTTCAAGGAGGCGACCATTTCGGCGGGGGAAGTGGGCGCCGTTCTGCAACGGGCCGCCGCCGCGACGGCGTCGAACGACGCCATCATCGCCGTCGTGGACCGCAACGGGCGCATCCTCGGCGTGCGCATGGAAGGCGGCGTGGACCCGGCGGTGCGGACCGTGCCGGACACGCTGGTCTTCGCGGTGGACGGGGCCGTGGCCTTGGCGCGCACGGCCGCGTTCTTCTCCAGCACACCGACGCCACTCACCTCGCGCACCATCCGCGTGTTAAGCCAGTCCACAATCACGCAGCGCGAGGTCGAGTCCAACCCGAACGTGACCAATGCCAATTCGACGCTGCGCGGCCCCGGCTACGTCGCCCCGGTCGGCGTCGGCGGCCACTTCCCGCCGGGCGTGCCCAACACGCCGGAGGTGGACCTGTTCGGCATCGAGCACTCGAACCGCGACGGCCGTCGCAGCCCGGGGCCGGACCGCGTCATCGGCGCCGGGGTCGATATCCTTCTCGCGCAGCGATTCAACATCAACCCGGCGTTCGTCCCGGCCGGCCAAGAGTTGGCCTTCCTCGACTCTTACGGTGTCACCCGCAACCCCGCCCTCGCGGCCAACGGCCGCTTCCAGAACCGCGGCATCGCCACGCTGCCCGGCGGCGTCCCGATTTATCGGAACGGCCAACTCATCGGCGGCATCGGCGTGTTCTTCCCCGGCAAGACGGGGTACGCCACGGAGTCCAACTCCGCCCTGAGTTCCACGTTCGACCCGCGCAAGCCGGACCGCACGCTGGAAGCGGAATTGATTGCCGTCTCGGCCCTCGGCGGTAACGCCGGCGCGCGCCGGCCCGTGGGGTCGCTCGGCGGCGTCGCCAAGCCCGCCGGGTTCGACATCCCCAACGGCCGCATTGACTTGGTGGGCATTACGCTGGACAGCATCGGCCCGCACGGGGCCGACGGGCTTCGGAAACTGTTCGATCTCGCCCCCGCCCTCGGCTTCAACAAGGGCAACCCGAACAGCGGGGTGAATCTGCCGGTAAATCCCGCGGCTCAGACCCTCATTGCCGGGACCGCCCCGCCGTCCGGTTGGCTGGTGACGCCGCACAACGGCAACGGCGTCACGGCCGCCGAGGTGACGGGCATCGTCAACCGCGGCATCGCCCAAGCGAACCGGACGCGGGCGGCCATCCGGCTGCCGATGAACAGTTCCACGCGCATGGTCTTCGCCGTCGCCGACCGGGACGGGGCCGTCGTCGGCCTGTACCGCATGACGGACGCCACGGTCTTTTCCATCGACGTGGCCGTGGCCAAGGCCCGCAACGTGAACTATTACGCGGACCCGACGGAACTCAAGCCCATCGACCAGTTGCCGGGCGTGAAGGCCGGGGTAGCGTTCTCGAACCGCACGTTTCGCTACCTCGCGTTGCCGAGATACCCTAGCACGGCTGACGGCACGCCGCCGGGGCCGTTCTCCATCCTGCGGGACGGCGGCTCGAACAACTTCACCGGCTTGCAACAGGGCGCCCGCCTGCCCGCCTCGGCGTTCAAGAGCGTGTACGGGTACGACTCGTTCTTCCCCGGCACCAACTTCCGCGACACGACCGACACGGCCAACGCGAACGGCGTCATCTTCTTCCCCGGCAGCGCGCCGCTGTACGGGATCGGCCGCGGGCTGATCGGCGGGTTCGGCGTATCCGGGGACGGCGTGGATCAGGACGACGTGGTGACGTTTGCCGGGCAACAGGGCTTCGAGTCCCCGGCCGTCGTGTACGCCAACGACATTATCTACGCGGGGGTTCGCCTGCCATACATGAAGTTCAACCGCAACCCGGAAGCTTTGTGACTACGCGACGATTTCCCGCACGACGTGGCCGTGAACGTCGGTCAGGCGCCGCGGGATGCCGTTGTGATAGAACGTCAGCTTTTCGTGGTCGAGGCCTAACAGGTGCAAGGCCGTCGCGTGCAGGTCGTAGCTGTACGTCGGGTGTTCGGCGGCCTTGAAGCCGAACTCGTCGCTGGTCCCGTAGCTCGTGCCCCCCTTGACGCCGCCGCCGGCGAGCCAGACCGTAAAGGCCCCTGGGTTGTGGTCGCGACCTTTCTGCTTGCCCTGCATGAACGGCTGGCGGCCGAACTCGCTGGTGCAGAACACGAGTGTCGAATCGAGCAGCCCCTTCGCCTTGAGGTCCGTCAGCAGTGCGGCGGCCCCGGTGTCGAGAATGCGGCCCCAGTAGCCGTGGTCGCGGACGATGTCTTCGTGCGAGTCCCAGTTGGGGCGAATCTTCTTGGAACTCGTGTTCTCCGCCCCGCAGAAAATCTGCACGAAGCGCACGCCGCGCTCGACGAACCGCCGGGCCAGCAGGCACTGCCGGCCGAACGGGCCGATGTCCTCGTCGTCCGTCGCATAGAGGCGGTGCGTCTCCTTGGACTCCCGCGCCAAATCCACCGCTTCCGGCGCGCTGAGTTGCAGCTTGGCGGCCAATTCGTAGCTGGCGATGCGGGCTTCGAGAAGGCGGTCGCCCGCGTGTTTTTCCAAATGCCCGCGGTTCAGCGTCTCCAAGAACGCGAGGCCGTCTTTCTCTTCGTCGCCCGGCTTCGGCGGGTTGGGGAACAGGTTGGCGACGGGGTTCTTCTCCTTCGCCGACTCGACGGTCGTCCCCTGATGGACGGCGGGCAAGAACCCCGCCCCCCAATTGATGACCCCGCCCGGCGGCAGGCCGCGCACGTCCGGCAGCACGACGAATGCCGGGAGGTTGTCGGCCTCGCTGCCGAGGCCGTACGTCACCCACGACCCCATGCTGGGGAAGCCGGGGCGGATGAAGCCGCTGTTCATCATGAACATGGCCGGCCCGTGCAGGGCCGACTTGTTCTGCATGGAGTGGACGAAGGCCATCTCGTCGGCGTGCGTCGCCAACTTCGGGAACAGGTCGCTGACCCAGCGGCCGCACTTGCCATGTTGCCGGAACTTCCAAAAGCTCTTCGCGTAGTTCCCGGCAATCCCGGCGAAGGTCTGCTTGCCGAGTTCCGCGTCGAACGGCTTGCCGTCGGACTTCTCCAAGCCAGGCTTGTAATCCCACGTATCCACGTGGCTCAGCCCGCCGGGACAAAAAATCTGGATCACCGCCTTGGCCTTCGCCGCGTGGTGCGGCATCGGCTTGCCGGACCTCGGCGCGGCGGCCCCCTCATCTTGCCAGAGGAGGGCGGCCAAGGCCGTCGCCGCGAAGCCATCGCCCATGCGGGTGAGGAGTTGCCGGCGTGTCGGAAGCATCCAATCGGCCATGTCAGACCCCGTCAGTCGATGTAGACGAATTCGTTCGCGTTCAACAAATACCGGCAGAACGGCGCCAAGCCGCGCTTCTCGACCAGCTTCAGCCCGGCGGCCAACTCGGCTTCTGTCGCGGTACGGCTGAAGGCCAGCGAGAACGCGCGGACGACTTGGGCGTCCGCCTTGGCGGGGTGTTCGCGTTGCAGCCGGGCGGCGAAGTGGTCGGCCTGCCGCACCATGAAGTCGTGGTTGAGCATGGCCAGCGCTTGCAGGGCGGTCGTGGTCACGGTGCGGACCGGCGTCAGGTTCGCGGGGTTCGGGCAGTCGAGCGTCGTCATGAGGTTGTGCGGCGTCGTCCGGACGACGAAGCGGTAAATGCTGCGCCGCTGGAGGTCCGGCTTGTCGGCCGTGACGTAGGTGTACACCGGGGCGTACTCCTCCTTGTAGTCGAAGTCGCGGTAGCCGGGGCCGTACATGTCGCGGTTGAGCTTGCCGGCGGTCACGAGCGCCGCGTCGCGGATCGACTCGGCGTCGAGCCGGCGGGCGTTTTGCCGCCACAACAGGCGGTTGCCGGCGTCCACGTCTTGCGCTTTGCGAAGGAGTCCCGGCGAAGAAATCGACGTTTGTCGATACGTGGCGCTGGTGCAAATCAGGCGGTGCATGGCCTTGAGCGACCATTTTTCTTGGAGCAGCTTGCTTGCCAGCCAATCGAGCAATTCCGGGTGGGACGGCTTGCCGCCGCCCAGGCCGAAGTCGCTCGGCGTCTCGACGAGGCCCGTGCCAAAATGGTGTTGCCACAGCCGGTTGACGATCACCCGCGGGGGGAGCGGGTTCGCGGGGTCGGCCAGCCAATTGGCGAGGGCGATCCGGCGTTGCGCGTCAGTCGTGGCGTTGTCGCCGAACTGGTTGGGCAAGCTCAATGCGAGTTTGACCGTACCGGGGCCGACATCCTCTTTGGGCTGCTCCGGGTCGCCGCGTGACAGCAATTTGACCGGCGCGGGCATTTCCGCGGTGACGGCGTACACCTTGTCCGGCAGGGGCAGTGCCGCAAGTTCCTTCTTCAAGGCATCGCTGCGGCGATTCAACTCCGCGGCGGCTGCCGCGTCCGATGGGCCACGGCGGAGAACCGCGGAAAGGCTCCAGCCTTGGCCTTTCATCTTGACCGCCGAGGAGGCTTCGGCGATCTGCGTTTCCAAGGCGCGCCGCGGTGCGTTCAGCCGTTGTTCCTCGACAGTCGATACGACGCGGTCGCCGCGCTTCACGCCGGTGAAGACGGCCCACAGGGCGTAATACTCACGCTGCGAAATCGGGTCGAGCTTGTGGTCGTGGCAGCGGGCGCAGTTGACGGTGACGGCGCACGTCGTCGCCATCACTTGCGTCACCATGTCGTCCAAGTCGTCGGCCCGGGCCGCCCGCTTGATCGTGGGGCTGGGCGTCTCGGCCTGGCCGACGAAGTCCCACGGGCCGGCGGCCAAGAAGCCCGTCGCGGTGACGGCCTCGCGGTCGGCCGGCCGCAGCACGTCCCCCGCGACTTGGTCGCGCAGGAATTGGTCGTAGGGCATGTCGGCGTTGAGCGCCTTGATGACCCAATCGCGGTAGCGCCACGCGTTGTCCCGGCGCTGGTCGCGCTCGAAGCCGTGCGTGTCGGCGTAGTGGGCGACATCGAGCCAATGTCTGGCCCACCGCTCGCCGTAGTGCGGCGATTGCAGCAGGCGGTCCACGAGTTTTTCGTAGGCGAGCGGGTCGGCGTCCGTGACGAACTTTTCCACGTCCTCGGGCGACGGCGGCAGCCCGAGCAGGTCGAACGAGAGCCGCCGGATCAACGTGGCGCGGTCGGCCTCGGGCGAGGGGGCCAAGCCCTTGTCACGCAGTTTCGCGCGAACGAAACGGTCGATCTCGTTGCGCGGCGGCCCGTGTCGCGGCGCGGCTTCGGTCCCGGGCGCGACGACCTGACGGATCGGCTGCCATGCCCAATGGGCGAGTCGGCGATCGTTGGCCGCGGCGCGGTCTTCGGCCGTCTCGGGCCACTTCGCCCCCGCGTCGATCCAGTGCTTTAACGCGGTAATATCGTCGACGCCCAGCCCCTTCCCCTTGGGGGGCATGCGCCGGGCGGGGTCGGCGTTCGTGACGCGCTGAATCAGCAAACTCTGGTCGCTTTTCCCCGCGACAAAGCTCGGCCCGTGTTCGCCGCCGGCCGTGGCGAAGGCGGGCGCGTCCAGTCGCAAGCCCCCCTTTTGTTTCGCGGCCCCGTGGCACTCGACACAATGCGCTTTCAGGATTGGGCGAATGTGCTTTTGGAAGTCAATCGCCTCGTCGGCGACCGCCGGGCCGCCGCCGCCCGCGATCACGGCCAAAGCGGAAAAGAGCCAGCGAGTGTTCAACATGCGGCGCCCCGCCGGGTTGTGGGAGTAAAAGAGTCTCGAACGCAATAAGAAGCGGGGGATTG